>DPWC01000112.1:372-3522 GCA_003529305.1 Actinomycetota bacterium | reverse complement strand
AGGACTCGCTGGTGAAGGGGTCCACAATCGAGAAGTTCATGTTCAGCGTCTTTGCGGAACGGAACGGGTCCACCACTGCGGTGGCAAAGTCGGGTACCAACTTCATGTCGGATTCGTGGATCGCCTGGAAACCACGAATCGAAGATCCGTCGAACATCATGCCCTCGTTGAGCGTGTCAGCGTCCACCAGCGCGGCAGGCACATTGAAGTGCTGCATGACGCCAGGCAGGTCGCAGAAGCGCACATCGATGAACTCGATGCCTTCCTTCTTGACGAACGCGAGGAGCTCGTCGGCGTTCTTGAACATGTGTCCTCCAGCATCGGGCAACTCATGGGAGTTGCTCTGATCGGTCGTGGGGGACCTGCTCGACGCTGAGCGGGCGGCCCCTAGCGAGGAAGACCCTAGGTGGCAGCGGTTTCTCGGTGGTGACCCACCTGTTTCGCCCCCGTTACAGGGGGTCACATCTGTGCCATGAGTCGCCGGGCGATACCGGAGGGCCCTTCCTAGGCTGAGGGAATGGATCGCCGAGAAGTGGGCTCGTGGCTCAGTGGGCCGCTGCTGGGGCTGCCGAACAGTTCCACGCTGAACCTGCCGGCTGACGGGGCTGGTTCACGAGCCGGAACAGGCCGGCGGATCGCGGCATTGGCGGCGGACTGGGCCTTGTCACTGGCAGTCGTCGGCGTGCTCTCCGGTGGTGCACTGGGGTTGGGAGCGGCGCCGCAGGATGCGAACCGATCGGCCGCGGTGGTGCTGGCGGTGTTCGCGGTCGAGGTAGCGGTGTTTACCTGGTTGACGGGTGGGTCGCTGGGCCAGAGAGCCTTGGGCTGCGCGGTGGCTTCTCTTGACGGGCGACGCTTGGGACTTCTGCGCGCGGTGCTACGTACCGCGCTGGTGTGCTTGGTCGTGCCCGCGGTGGTCTTCGACTCCGATAGCCGTGGACTGCATGACCGCTGGTTGCGCACCGCTGTAGTGCGCACCCGCTGAAGCCGTAACGCTCGCGATCACTTCGGATCGATGATCTCAACTTCTCCGTTTTGAAAGGTGCCGGTGGCGGCTTTGTTGGTGACGCTTGCATTGCAGTCGGTGTTCGTTGAGTTGTAGTAGGAGTTTGACAACGTCCAGTCGTGGTAGATCCCGTAGGCCGATCTGGTGATGCTGATTGAGGGGACGCCGAAGGCCTTCGCGAAGACCATTGGAACGGTTGTGGTGTAGCTGATCTTCACTGCAGGACACGACCGTGAGGTCGCCGCGGTGGCGTTGGTGATGTTCGAGGTCGTTACCGACCATTGGTTCAGCAGCATCGTTCGCACGCCAGCGCTCTGAGCCTGGCTCAGACTGGTTGAGGTCCCGTAAGTCGTTGCTGCGGAGACAGCGGCGGTGTTGAGGTCGTCCTGCAGGTCCTCAGCGGCGAGGCGCACCCGGGTGATGTCGATGGTACCGGCGATCAGGGGGATGAGCAGAAAGGTGAAGATGATCGCGAAGAGCACGGCCACCGCTCCGCGATCCCCGGCCGCGGCGTACCTTTCTCGGCAACACACGGCTGATTACCGGTTCCAGCGGTGGTGATGGTTGTAGAGCCGTTTGGTCGCGATGGATTGGCCGCAGGTGCTGGAGGTCGCCCCCCAGTAGCTGGTGGTGGAGGTGCTGGTAAGCGAGGCGACCTTCTGCGCCTGGAGGTCGAGCTCGGGACCTAGGCCCGCGAGGTTCGCCCCGCCGGTCACCCAGTTCTGATGGGCGCTCAGATAAATGCCAACAGCGCATCCATTGCTGGCGGAGAGCTGGCTCGGATCGAACTCCGAGGAGGAGGTAGGCGGCGTGGCCGAGCCGGAGACGTTCGCGCAGGACGATGAGTCGAGGTAGTAGACGTAGGGGTTGCTGGAAGTGTTGGCGCCCGCGCGGTAGGCGGTGCACTGCTGGGTCACGGTGGTGGTGACGGGAGTGCCCACGGTGCTGCCCCCCTGTGTCTGCGCGACGGTGTAGGTCGTGGATTGCAGGGCGTTCGTCGAGATTGCGGTGTAGCACGGCGTCGAGGCGTTTCCCACCGTCAGGCATGAACTTGAGGTGTAATAGCCTCCGTTGTAGTTTTGCCGGCTGTATGTGCAGTAGTTGGCGGAACTATTGCAACTGGACCACGGGTAGAAGGTCCCGTAGTTGTTGGTGATGGTCGGAGCCGACGTCGTGTAGGTGTAGGTGAGGCCCACGAACGACGTGCCGTTGAAGGCGTACTCGTCGCACGACTCGCGGGGGCATGGGTCCGAGTCACTGGCACCCACTGGGTCTCCCGTGGTGTCGGGGTTATAGACATACATGTAGTCGCCGGTCGATAGGGCACCTGAGTTGCGCAGGATGGCCGATTGTGCGTTCTGCACGATGCTCGACGGTGTGCCGAGGGAGGCCGCTCGCGCCGCCGTGTTCGCCGCCGCATTGAGCACGCTCTGGTGTTGGAAGGTCAGAGCCAATTCCAGCGTGCCGAACACGAGCGCGAGGAAGACCGGCACGATGAGAGCGAACTCCACCGCTGTCGCGCCGCGCTCGTAGACACCATGACGCGAAGAGCCATAAGGCCTTCGGGAGCGCATCATGATTCCTCCATCGGCGCAGGGCTGAAGTGCCTTAACCCACCTCGTCTCTTTTGTCCACAGGATGCCACAAGCGACCTAGCCTCCGGCAGGGGTGTCCAGCCAAATCTTGGCGACGCCAGCCTGCGGCCACGCGTCATCAGCGGCGCTTGGGCCGGGCGATGCGGGCCCCCTTGGGCAGCGGGCCACGCGGTACCGGCAGCTGGTCCATCAGACCGCCGATGGCGTTCATGCGTTGCCGCAAGGCAGTCACCTCAGCGGGCTTGAGGGTGCGCGGCAGGCGCTGCAATTTGCCCTGCAGTTTGCGCAGCGCAACAGTGTCATCAGCGCCATCGCCGACTACCACGGTGGTGACGGGAGCGTCCTGCGCCACCCGCGC
Organism: Actinomycetota bacterium; assembly: GCA_003529305.1. Lineage (GTDB taxonomy): Bacteria > Actinomycetota > Actinomycetes > UBA12327 > UBA12327 > UBA12327. The sequence continues at coordinate 563 of DPWC01000112.1, read as the reverse complement.
CATCTTCTTGGCTTCCTGGGTCAGCAGGCCGCGCACGCGTTGTGCGTCTCCTTCACCGATGAGCACGATCCCCGGTCGTCCGATCGCGCGGTGGACGAGATCTTGTTGTCGGTTGGCCTGCACCGCTGGTGTGACGCTCCAGCCACGAGCGTTTTCTAACACTGCCGCGGCAGCGCCCGGCTGCCCTTCGA
>DPWC01000112.1:0-129 GCA_003529305.1 Actinomycetota bacterium | reverse complement strand
GGCAGCGCCCGGCTGCCCTTCGACTTGGGTGTAGGCGGCGCGCTCGACTCGTCGACCGAAGACGATCAAGGCCACCAAGATGCCGACCAGAACACCCGTGATGATGCCGTAGATCAACTTGTTGGTGAG
>DPWC01000011.1 GCA_003529305.1 Actinomycetota bacterium | reverse complement strand
GGCCCCACCGGCGGATCCCTGACCGCCAATGGCACTAGCGGCACTACTGCGGGCGCCTGGTCGACAGCTTCGAGTGGTTGGAGCGTTTCGCGCAGCGTCTTCTCCGCGGATGCGGGTGCTGGTTATGCCTCCACCTCGCAGATCAGTCGTGAGGAGTCGGTGGACGGCACCTGCACCAGTTGGAATAACGCGTCAACATCGAACTCCTTCACCGAAACCACGGGAAAGAACGGAACCGTCACGCAGGATCGGTGCTACCGCTACACCCTGACCGGCACCGACAATGTCGGCAACACCACCGTGTTGACGGTGACCGTTGCCTACAACGACACCTCAAGCCCGACGCAGTCGCTGTCGCTGGCTAGCGCCACCAACGCGGTGATCTCTGGTTCGGGTTCGAGCTACACGCTGTACTACCGCTCTGACTTGGCGGGCTCGTTCACGATCGCTGATGCCGTCACTGATGGTGCCTCTGGACCCAAGCAGGTGGTCTTCCCGGCGATCAGCACCACCGGCTGGACCCACAACTCAGAAACCGTGACCACGAACACGGGCACGCGTCCGACGCTGACCTTCACCTCAAGCACCTTCTCGTGGAACGCCAGCCCCAGTGCGCCAACCTCGAAGACCATCTCGGCATCGGACAACGCGAACAACCCTTCGAACAGCACTTTGAACTTCACCGCGGATGTCACCGCACCCACGGGTGGTTCGATCGTGATCGGTTCGACGACGAGCTCGTCTGCGGGCACCACAGGTTTTGCTCCCGCGGCGTTCACCGGCACCGTGACGAACTTCAGTGACGCGGGTGTGGGTATCGACACCAATGTCATTGCCCGCTCCACAGCCACCCTGACTGGTTCGACCTGTGGCACCTTCGGAACGGCCGTGACAGTGAGTTCCATCAGCGAGTCATCGTCGGCAGGTCTGTGCTTCAAGTACACCTTGACCGGCACTGACCTGTTGGGCAACACCGCCTCGACCACCATCACGGTCAAGGGCGATGCCGTTGCACCGACCGTTTCGGTTAGCCAGACCGGAAGCAACAGTTACCTCAATGGTTCAACGCTGTACTACCGGTCAGGTCAGTCCGGCTCCTTCACCCTGACTGCCAGTGTCAGTGACTCCGGCTCCGGTGCCGCCAGCGCCACCTTCCCGGCGGTTTCTGGTGCGACGGGGTGGACGCATGCGGCCGAGACGGTTTCGAGTGCGAGTTCAACGAGTGGGTCGACGAAGTCGTACACCTCGAGTGCTTTCTCTTGGACCAATGTCGCTTCTAATCCGTCGGCGTTGACAGTCACGGGAACTGATGTCGCGGGCAATGACGGCACGCAGGCTCTGACCTTGACCGCTGACTCCGCGGCACCGACTGGCGGCGCATTGAGTGTGGCGAGCACCAGCGGTACTTCTGGAGGGGCGACGGCCTACAGCAAGACGGGAACCTTCAGCGGCACCTACACGCTCTATAGCGCGGACGCCGGTTCAGGCTTCGCCTCGAGCACAGTGACGAAGGAGACGGCCTCGATCTCCGGTGGCGGTACCTGTGGCGCTTACACATCGGCGACGGCTCCGACCGGCGGAACCATTTCAGAGACCACGCTGGCCAACGGTTGCTACCGCTACACCGTTACTGGAACCGACAATGTGGGCAATGTGGGCACTTTGCGGGTGATTGTTATCGTCGACAAGACCGCCCCGACACAGGCGTTCTCCACGACGAGCAGCACGGCCTATGTCAGTGGCACAACGGTGTACTACAACGGCAGTGCTGGCTCGGGACGCTCGATGACCCTGACCGACTCGGTGACGGACAATGAATCCGGCCCGCTGAGTGTGACCTTCCCATCGTTGGGCGGCACCACCACGGGCTGGACCTTCACCAGCAACACCGACAGCGGTGGTCTAGGCAGCGGTGCGACTTTGACCTTCACCTCAAACTCTCTGTCATGGTCGCTGAACACCACCTCGTCACCCACAATGGCGGTGGTGGCAACGGACTCTGCTGGCAACACCAACACGAGTAACTTGACCTTCACCAACGACGTCACCGCTCCCACGGGAGGCGCCTTGACGGTCGCGGGATTCACCAACACCAGCACCAGCAACACCAGTTCGAACAGCAGCTGGAGCATCTCGACGACGAATTACACGGACGCCGGATCGGGCATTGCCTCGAACACCCTGACCGTGGCACGCGCCAACTGGAACGGATTCTCGTGTGGCTCGTACGGCTCCACCACGGATATCACGGGCAACACCAGCTACAACAACGGTGGCACGACTGGCTGCTACCAGTTCATCCTTACCGGTACTGACAATGTGGGAAACACTGCGAGCAAGACCGTCCTCGTCCGTCGCTAGTTGCCGACGAGCAGGTCCTTCATCGCCTGTGCAGCCTCTGCCCCGACCAATTTGTCCAGCAGCCCCCACACCGGATTCGTTCTCGGCGAGAACATCGCTTCGCGGTTGCGCCGATCACGCAATTCCACCGGCTCATCGGTGATTGTGTTCTCGACTTCGGATCCCAACCCATTGGCCAGTAGGGCCAACCACTGCGTGACATAGAGGTCGGTAATCCCGGTCAAGGAGCGCAGCGCCGCAGGATCAGTGATGGCAGCGACCATCCAGGGCGAGCGGATCGACCACTGCAACGGTCCGAGGGACGGCACGGGCTCAACTCCAGGTTGACTCAGAGCCTCAGACCGCGGCGTCGTGAGTGGGCCGTACACCGCCTCGGAATAGTCCAGGTGCGAACCCAAATCCACACGCGGTGCAAGGTCGAGGCCGAAGTGGAAGGTGCCATCGGTATTCGGGGAGATGGCGGAGTCCACGAACAAGTGGGGAACAGCGGAGCCGGCCGGAGTGAAGGCGTAGAGCTGGTGGGTGTCCATGCCAAACGCGTCCACGGAAAGTTCGCTGTAGACCAATCGCAAACCGTCATCGCGGGTGTACTCGTGGAAAGCGCCGATGCTGACACCTTCCAACGGTCCGCCGGCGCCCGTCAGCGGTAATGCTGGCGATCCATCTTCGGCGAGAACTTCGGTGACGCCGGTTTCAGCAATGACGCGCGCCAGCACGGACCGCACCACCTCGCGCCCGGTGCGATCAATCGGGCCCGGCGCTGGCGGACCTCCCGCGGCGGGGGCATCAGGCATGGGGTGCGCTCTCCGGCACGGTGTGTTCGAGGCGGAAGCCGGTCGCGAGCAGGGCCTCGACCGACACCGGCTTAGACGGTGCCAGCAGTTCGTTGCGGAATTCCAACGGCCCGTAGCCCATGGCCTGCCCCATCGCGTTGAACATTGGCCCCATCGCCGGGGGAACTTCTGCATGGGTGAGGTTGAAGACGCCGAAGTTCTTGTGCTCCAGTGCCCACTTGACCGCACCGACCACATCCAACATGTGGACGCGATAGAAGAGTGCTTCGTCGAAGAACGGCACGGAGCCACCGAGGAAGTCGTAGGCACCCTTGAGCTTGACTTCGATGGGCGGATCCTCGCCACCGGTGATGTCAGCGCAGCGGAAAATGGTCACGCGGCCGGGGGCTTGAGCCAGGTAGGTGCGTTCGGCTTCTTGGAACATTGCGGGACTGGGATCGTCATCAGTGGTCAGCGGTGAGTTCTCGTCGATGACATCGAGGTGGTTAGCCGCTCCGCCATACACCGACAACGACGACAACATCACGATGTGGGGAGTTCCCGGCACACTGGCCACCGAAGCCGCCGTGTCCGCAAGCACCTGGCGGTAGGTACGCTCGCGGTCTTCGCGGGTCATGGCCTGTGCGGCTGCTGGTCCGGCAGCGACGACGATGGCGTCAGCACCTTCAGCGGCCTGATGCACCTTCTCGGTATCCGCGCCTGCCAGCACCGCGACCTCGTCGCAGACCTCCTGGAGCGCCTCAACCTTGGCTGGGGTGGTGGTCGTTCCGACCACCACATGACCCTCAGCACGCAGTTGCTTGGCGAGTTCTTTACCGACAAGGCCGCAGCCCACCACAAGGATTCGCATGGCGGGCAGGGTAGTGGTGCGGTGCTGTGAGCGCAGCCTCGTTGTCAGGTTTGCCTATCGCACGCACGGTGTTGGGGAATGTGCGAGGGTTCCGTCCATGTCTTCCTTCGTTGATCGCCCCGTCGTGCCGATGTGGATAGGTGGCCGTGAGGCCCTCGCCAGCGACGGCGCAACCCTCGAAGTGATCAACCCCGCCACCGGTCGGCGCATCACTACGGTGCCGTCGGCGACGGCCGCCGATGTCGAATCGGCCTTCCAGGCCGCTAACGCCGCATTCCCAGCGTGGTCGCGGTCGCACCCGCTGGAGCGTGCACGGTTATTGCGCCAGCTCGCGGACATCGTGGACGCACACGGTGATGAACTGGCTGCACTGGATGTCATGGACAACGGCAGTCCGATCAAAGAGATGCGCAAAGATGTGGACATCGCCTCGGCGCAGTTGCGTTACTTCGCCGGTTTGGTGCTTCAGGTGCGCGGCGAGACGATCCCCACGGGCGAAGGCCGCTTGGATTACACGCTGCGCCAGCCCTATGGCGTGGTAGCGCGCATCGTTCCGTTCAATCACCCGCTGATGTTTGCAGCCGGCAAGATCGCGGCGCCCTTGGCCGCAGGCAACACCGTGATCCTCAAACCCAGCGAGCACACAAGCCTGTCAGCGCTGCGGCTGGCGGAACTTGCCAAGGATGTGCTCCCCGCCGGTGTTCTCAATGTCATTACCGGTCTTGGTCAGAGCGCTGGCGATGCGCTGGTGGCTCATCCCGGGATTCGCCGGTTGGCATTCATCGGCGCCGAAACCACCGGGCGAGCCATCGTGGCGCGCTCGATGGGCGTGAATGTCAAACATGTCAGTTTGGAATTGGGCGGCAAGAACCCGTTGTTGGTCTTTGACGACGCCAACCTTGACTTGGCCGTCGATGGCGCGATTCGCGGAATGAACTTCACCTGGCAAGGGCAGTCCTGCGGGTCCACCTCGAGGGTGTTCGTGCAGCGCGGAAGCTATGAGGCCTTCATCGACACACTCGTTGCCAGCGTCGGCGCCTTGAAGCAGGGCCAGCCTGATGACTGGACCACTGAAACCGGTTCGATGATCAACCGGCAGCAGTTCGACAAGGTGCAGTACTACCTGAATCTTGGGCAACAAGAGGGTTCTCGGCTCGTCCTTGGCGGTGAGCATCTGACGCGTGACGGTTTGGGCGATGGGTTGTTCATCAGTCCAGCGGTGTTCCGCGATGTGGATCCCAACTCGCGCATGGCGCGTGAGGAGATCTTTGGCCCCGTCATGGCGGTGATGCCCTTTGACGGCTACGACGATGGTTTGGCACTGGCCAATGACACCGAGTTGGGTCTTACGGCCGCGGTGTATACGAAGGACTTGTCCATCGCGCATCGCTTTGCGCACGAGGTACAAGCCGGCTTTGTATGGGTCAACGACAGCTCGCGACACTTCATCGGTGCGCCGTTTGGTGGCTACAAGGACAGCGGTCTGGGTCGTGAAGAGGACATCGAAGAACTTGAGTCGTACACCCAAGTCAAAAATGTCAATGTTTGGTACGCGCAGTAGAAGCAGGAGAGGTCATGGCCAAGGGGTACATCGTCGCTCGAGTCAGTGTTCACGATTCTGATGCTTACCTGAACTACATCAAGGGTGCCCGCATCGCGATGGCCAAGTACGGCGCAACTGTTCTTGCGGCCGGTGGCGCCTCGGAATCTCTGGAAGGCTCAATGCGCGAGCGCAATGTCATCTTGCAGTTCGACTCCGTGGAACAGGCGAAGACCTACTTCAATTCGCCGGAGTACCAAGAGGCACGGCAGAACCGCATCGCTCCCGGTGTCGCCGAAGCCGAGATCGTGGTGATCGAAGGTGTCGAGGAGTCACATGGCTGATCGCGATCGGGTGATCGTGGTTGGCGGTGGCCCCGTCGGATACACCACTGCAGCGCTGCTGGCCCAAGCGAACATTCCCTTCACCCTGCTTGAGGCCGGCCACCGGGTAGCTGACGAGCCGCGGGCCGGAACGATCCACCCGCCGACTTTGGAATTGGTCGCCTCCATTGGAGCGATCGACGCATTCTTGGACCGCGGCTTTCGCGTGGAGAACTATCGCTACTTTGATCGCACTCAGGGTCTGATCGCTAACTTTGATCTCTCTGTTCTCGGCGACCTCACGCCGTATCCATTTCGCCTGATGCTGGAGCAGCACAAGGTGTGCTTCATCATGCAAGAACTTCTGGCTCAGCAGTCCTCGCCGATGGACATTCGGCTGGACCATGAGGTCACCAGAGTCGAGCAGACCGATGATGGGGTGCGAGTCGTGGCCGCCACCCCACAGGGTGAACAGGTTATTGACGGCCGATGGGTCATCGGGTGCGACGGTGGTCGTTCGCGGGTGCGCAAGTCGATGACAGTGGACTTTGACGGGTTCACCTACCCCGAGCGCTTCTTGATCTTGAGCACTCCGTACGACTTTGGACCGCACGGTTATGCCTTCACCAACTACATCGCTGACCCCGAAGAGTGGTTCGCGTTGTTCAAGGTGCCAGGGCCGGACGGTTCGGGATTGTGGCGCGTGGTCTCTCCGGTGGATCCGGAACTTCCCGAGGATAAAGTGTTCGCTGACGATGCTGTGCAAGCACGCATCCAGCGCTTTCGCCCGCTGGCCGCGGGCTACGAGATCGTGCACCGAAATATTTACAATGTGCACCAACGCGTGGCCAGCAGTTTTCGACAAGGCCGCGTGCTGATCGCCGGCGACGCTGCCCACATCAATAACCCACTGGGTGGCATGGGAATGAACTTCGGCATTCATGATGCGTTCAATCTCGTGGAGAAGTTGGCAATGGTGTGGCGAGGTGATGCCGATGACGATCTGTTGGATGTCTATGACCGTCAACGGCGCACGGTGGCGCAGGAATATCTGCAGCGTCAGACCATTGAGAACAAGAACAACATTGAGCAGAAGGATCCCAAGGAGCGTGAGAAGTTCTACGACTCACTGCGTGCCACAGTGGCTGATCCTGAGGCCCTCGTGACCTACCTGCGACGGGTGACCATGATGGAGGGGTTCGCCCGCGCCGCAGCCATCACCTGAACTGAGCACCACAGATCACCGCACGATTCCAAGAACCACGCCAAGCACCTTTCCCAGCACCACATGAGGAGTAGTCATGAAAGTCGCCATTCCCGACCTGATCTCTAACTCGTACTTCCCGGTGATTGCCGCCGTGGAGCTGGGGTACTTCAAGGACGAGGGTCTGGACATGGACCTGGAGTTGGTCTTCCCGGTGGACCACGCCCTAGAGGTACTGCGCGACGGCGGTATCGACTTCGTTGGCGGCTCCGCACACTCGGTTCCGTTTGCCTTCCCCAATTGGCAAGGCGGCAAACTCTTGGCGGCACAGGCACAGAACATGTACTGGTTCTTGATTCTGCGCAGTGATCTTGGTGCACAGCGCGGCGAGATAGAGAAGGTCAAGGGCCTCAACCTTGGTGCGGCGCCGTTGGTGGAACTGGGATTGCGCCGCCTGCTCGCGGAGTCGGACATCGATCTGGACCGCGACAATGTCACGATCGGCCCTGTTCCTGGAGCTTTCCTCGGAGAGAACAAGAACTTTGGTGTCGCAGCCGCGAAGGCCCTGGAAGCGGGACTGATTGATGGCTTCTGGGCTAACGGCATGGGCGCGGAAGTAGCTGTGCGTTCCGGTGCGGGCACCTTGGTGATTGATGCGCGCCGAGGTGACGGCCCGCCCGGTGCGATCAACTACACAATGTCGTCGCTGATCACCTCCGATCGATTGATTGCCGAACAGCCCGAAGCCGCCGCCGCCGCAGTTCGAGCCTTGGTGCGCACCCAGCAGGCTTTGAAGGCGGATGTGTCACTGGCCACGAAGGTGGGCAACGCGTGGTTCCCCGAGTTGGAAGCTTCGTTGATTGCCGATGTGGTCGAGCGAGACCTGCCCTACTTTGATGCCACCATCACACCGGAGTTCGTCACCGGCATGCTCGACTTCCAGCTGGCGATGGGCTTGATCGATGCACCGGTGGCTTACGACGATGTCGTGGCTACCCAGTTCGCCCCTTTGTGGAAAGGCTAAGGTCCGCGCCATGAGCGAAACCCCCGTGATTGTTCGGCACACCGACGGTGATCGTCCAGCCGCTGGTCATGTGCGCATTGCCGCTTGTCAGTACGGCGTCACCACCGAGGTTGAAGACAACTTGGCCACGGCGCTGCGGATGATTGACCTCGCTGCCGCCGAGCAGCCGGATGTCATCATGACACCGGAATTCGTCAACCATGTCTCGTGGTACGACAACCGCGATCAAGCGTGGGAACGCGCGATCACGCTGGATGGCCCGTGGATTGAGCAGATCGGGGCCAAGGCGCGTGAGCACAATGTGTGGATCCTGATCAATGGCATCGTGCGGCGAGACAACGGCCGACTGACGGGGACCAACATCATGTTCAATCCCCAAGGCGAGATCGCCGGCCAAAGCAGCAAGCAAGTACTCATGGGCTCTGAGCGGTTGCACTTTGATGCGGGCAACGAGATCACGCCATTAGTGGACACGCCTTTTGGACGAACCGGCATGTACTCCTGCATGGATGGGGTGATCGCGGAGACTCCCCGTTCGTTGGCGGTGCGCGGTGCGCGGGTGCTGCTGAACACTCTGAACTCTTTCGCGCCCGATGAGGCCAGCCTGCATGTGCCCGTGCGTGCCGCCGAGAACAAGGTGTGGGTGATCAGCGCCAACAAGGTGGACTACCTGGTGAACGAGGGCCCACGCAATGCAGTAGCCGAGGCCTTGAAGTGCCCCGTGGAAACGCTGCTCGGCGCCGGTGAATCCATGGTGGTGGACCCCAGCGGCACGGTGGTGGCGCAGGCGCCGCGTCGTGGTGAGGCAGTTCTCGTGGTGGACATCGATCCGAGTCTGGGCGATGACAAGCGACGACCGGACGGCACCGATGTCATGGCTGCTCGCCGACCCGATGTGTACGCACCGATTGCAAACTCTCCAGTGGGGCGTCAAGCCGGTGCTGGTGCGGAGGAACTGTTGAGCGCGGTGGTCCAGCCTGCTGCTGACGGTGCGGCGGCGATCGCGGAAGCTGCCACGGCAGTGGCTGACGCGGTAACCAAGGGCGCGCAGTTGATTGTGCTGCCGGAACTGTTCTGCTTTGCCGACGGCTTGCTCGGTGGTGTGTTGAGCGCAGACGCGGCGGCGCGTGCTGACGCAGCGATTGAGGCTCTCACTGGTGCCCTGGCTGGCAGCGATGCCGTGGTGGTGACCAGCCTTCCGCGTGGCAACGCGCACGCCGGTGTGGTGATTGCTGCAGAAGGCGTGATCGGTGAGCAGAAGCAGATCCATGCCATCGCTCGACACAGTGCGTGGGTCAGCGATCTTGGTGATGACATCGCGATCGTGGAGCGCTCCTGGGGTCGACTGGCCGTTCTGGTGGGTGATGACTCGATCTTTCCTGAGGCATTCCGCTTGACTGCCCTGCGTGATGCCGATGTGGTCGCCGTCCCGCTGGATGTGCAGGAGAAGTGGGAAGTCACTACCGGGTTGAAGGAGCGCGCTGCTGAGAACCGCGTCAACATCGTCGCTGCATCTCGACCTCGCACAGCTGGGGCCAGCTATGTGGTGCCCCTGACGAGTGATTTCGGGATGTGGCGATCTGAGCGGGCTAAGACCTTTGATGGTGTGATCTCGTGCCCCGACGCTGTAGAGATTGCCCCCACGCCGGGCACCACCGTGGTGGCGGTGCATCCTGCTGAAGCGATCAACCGCATCGTGACTCGCGAGACCGACCTCGTCGATGGCCGGCCGTGGGCATTACTAGAGCCGCTGGTGACCGCTCAGGCCTAAACCGGATTCACTCGTCGCGCAGTTGCGCGCGGATGGCTTCGGCGGCGGGCTTGCCCACCATCGCTTCGACGCGTCCCCACACGGGGTCGACCTCGGGGCTGAACAGGTTGTGCCTGACCGCACGATCTCGCGCGATCACATCGGTATCACTGGTGGTAGCGACGACATCTGGTGAGAGACCGTCGGTGAGCACTGACAGCCAGTGATCGGCGTAGGCGTGCGCCAGCGGGCCAACCTGCTCGAAGGCCTCGGGTGTGGCGAATCCAATGAGCATCCAAGGCGACATCAACGCGATCTGCCGCGGCGAGGTGGGGGTAGGAGTGATTCCGTCAATACCGAGGCCCTGATTGAACAATGGAGTCAGCGGAGTCATGACGGCATCCATGTAGGGCACATGGGTAGCCAGTTGCACACGAGGCATCACATCAAGGTGGAAAGCGTGGGCATCGGGTCCGTGGTCAGCGCAGTCCAGGGTGTAGTGCGGCACGGCGGAGTCAACGGGAGCAAAGCCGAAGATCATGGTGGTGGTGACCTGCCGAGCAGGAACACTCAAACGAGTCCACACGATGCGTCGGACTTTGCCGCCTTCAAAGACGCGCATCTCGCCGCTGTTTCCTGATTCGGGATCCTGCACGCTGAGCAACGACCCACCATCGGGGCCCGTCACCTCTGTCGCACCGGTGCCCGCGACCAAGCGGTCCAGAACAGATTCAGTCAGGGCGAGGCAGCGGATCACGCCTTCTCCTATCGTCAGATCGGAACGGCCTTACACTTCACCGGTGGCACTTCCCCCCGCTGAGCGGCCCTTAGTTCATTGTCTTCATCGCGCCGTGCGCGTCCCGGGTGCAGCCGCACCCTTAGACACCGCGCACCTGAGTGTGTACTACCCGGCCACGGACGGCGAGCGCTTAGACCCCTTGGGCACACGCCCGGTGGATACCTCGCGCGGTCTGCTCCCAGTGGTGGTAGTCCTGCCGGGGATGAACACCGAAGTGACCTACTACCGGTGGCTGGCTATTCGACTGGCACAGGCCGGTCATGTGGTGCTGGTGTCATCGTTGGTCTCCGAGATTCCCCCTGGTGGCACAGGTATAACCCCGGGAGTCGATCTCACGGCAATTCAGCCCGACACCTACGGCACCAAGCCAGTAGGACGATCGTTGGGACCGATTCTGGACTTTGCGGCACAACTCAACGCCGACGGTGTTTTGGCCGGAGCCATTGATGTCGATCAGGTGGCGGTGGTGGGGCACTCCGCTGGCGGAACCGTGGCGCTGGAGACGGCTGATGCTCGGTTCTTCCCGCAGATTCGGGCGGTGGTCTCGTACGCCAGTCACACGATGGCGTCATCAGTTTTCGGTTGGCCACACGGCAGTTGCCTGCCCTTAAGTGGCGATGCCGCGGTGCTGATGTTCAGCGGTACTCGCGACGGCCTCGTTGCCGCAGCGATGAAGTGGTACGCCGACGCTGGTGAATCCTTTGATCCGATTGCCCGCAGTTTCGACACCTTGCCCGCAACACCTCGATCAGCGGGATCGTGGCTGGTGGATCTGCAGGGCGCGAATCACTTTTCCGTACTGCAGCCACAAGATGGCCTGTGGCC
>DPWC01000044.1 GCA_003529305.1 Actinomycetota bacterium | reverse complement strand
TGCGTCAGCGCGCGGCACGGTTCCCCCGAGTCGCTCGGCCTTTGCGGCATCGGCGAGGTCGAGCCGATGAATCAGGACCAGTCCCATGAGGTTGAGAAATGCCGCCAGCGGAAGAATTATGGGATCGGCGTATGGCGCGTATTTGCGAACAGCCAGATGAGCGGCGCCGAGCACAAGGATGCACGCGATGGCAGCGGGGATCAGCCCTGACGGCCATTGACCCGTGATGGCTAGATCTGTTGCGACATAACCGCAGCCGGCAATTACCAGTGCCGCCAACAGCAAGCCGAGTTCGGCGTAGCGGCGGGATCGAGGTGCTGCCGGTGCCAGCGTGATCGGACCACTCATGGGGTCGTTGGTGCTGTTGGGCTCGGACAACCCTCCGGTGGATTGGCGACTGCGCAGCCAGCAACTTCACCGCGCAGGCGTTCGATGATCTTCTCGGCATCAGCCAGACTCTTTGCGCTGATGCCGGTGACAACTTGCGTGCGACTGAGATCGGGGAGTGCTTCGACTATTACGGTGGTCGCTTCCACAGGAGTCGACAGCGAAATGCCCACAATGGATTGGTTCACTCCGCGAAATACCGCGACATACTGACCAGCAGTGCCGACAAAGTATTGCGTATTGATCCAGCGCAGTCCGCCGATCGCAGCTAGGACGACGGCGATGCCTATCAGTGCTGCCACTGTTGCCCTCGTGGTCCATCGGCGCTTACTCGAGCGACGCCTTGCCTGTTCCTGGGAGGCAACCCGCTCACGAACTGACTCGTCCTCTTTTTGGCGGGCGCGCTGACCCAGCGCCTGCTCTGCTTTGCCCGCGGGGGTAGCGTCCACAATCCGAGCCGCGCGGGCCGCCAGTGCCGGGTCTTCCGATGCGCCGACGACAAGTGCAGTGGTGGCGGGCCTGGCATCGGCATCCACCACATCGGCGACAACGACCGTGATGTTGTCTGGACCACCGGCTCGCCGAGCAAGCGCGATGAGTCGGTCTACCGCCTCTTGCGAGGTCCCGTCAGAAAGCTCTTCTGCCATGGTCTGCTCACTGACCACACCGCTGAGGCCATCGCTGCAGACTACGAAGCGATCGTTAGCCCGAACTTCGCGAACCGATAGATCCGGGCGAACACGATGTTGACCATCGAGCACCTTGGTCAGCACGGATCGCATGGGATGACTCTCTGCCTCTTCAACCGAGAGTTCGCCTTTGTCCACCAATGACTGCACATAGGTGTGATCGTGCGTCAAGCGCAGCAGATCGCCGTCACGCAGCAGGTAAGCACGGGAATCCCCCACATGGGCCAGCCCAATGCGCGAGCCTGACCAGAGCAGCGCCGTCAATGTCGTGCCCATGCCGTTGAGGTCGTCGTCGGCATCGACCGCTGCACTCAGGGCCTCTTCTGCTGCCGACACCGCTTCGGCCAAGGCATCGAGGAGGTCGCTGGCGATGAGGTCGTCATCATCAAGGGTGGCCATCGAGGCCATGACTAATGAGGAGGCGACTTCCCCGGCGGCGTGCCCTCCCATTCCGTCGGCGACCGCCAGTAGTCGTGGACCGGCGTAGCCGGAGTCCTCATTTCCGGCGCGCACTAGTCCGACATCAGAGCCAGCTGCGTAATTCAGTGTCAATGCCATGTCGTCAGCGCCTCAACTCAAGGACAGTCTTGCCGATGCGCAACGAGACCCCTGGCCCTACCAGCATGCGGCCGGTGATGCGTTGCCGATCAATGTAGGTGCCGTTGGTGGAACCCAAGTCCTCCACCACCCAACGACCTTTGTCGTCGGGGGTGAGTTGGGCATGACGATGGGAGACATAGTCGTCATCAAGCACGATGGTTGAATCGGGTGCTCGACCGATCGTGATCGGTTGATCGCGTAAGGGCACGCTGGTGCCCGCCAAGCTGCCTTGGGTAATCAAAATGCGTTTAGGTGCGCGGCCGGCCCGCCCACGTGGCCGCGACTCAGCAGCAGTGCGTCGGTTACCTGGACGCACTGCTGTGCGCGCTCCCATCGATGGGGATCGCAGATCGCTTCTCAGCACACTGATAGTGATCAGGACGAAGGCCCACAGGAGGCCAAGAAAGGCGAGTCGGATCAGTGTCAGGGTGAGGGCTGACATCTACCCGCTCCGAAAAATCGTCGCGGTGGTACCAAGGCGCACCTCATCACCATCGGCGAGCAATCGTTCAACGACTCGTTCACCATTGACTGAGGTGCCATTGGTTGATGCGAGGTCGACGACGGTGTATCCGTGACTTGATTGCACGATGTTGGCGTGGTGACGAGAGACCCCGGGGTCATCAATACGAATATCGACATCTGATCCCCGGCCCAACGATGTTGTTTCGTTGGTCAAGGGGAAGGCCGTGTCATTGATCACCAGGCGTCCCGTCAGCGTCGGCCGTGGCAGGGGCTCTGCTGGCTGGGCTGCACGAGGCTGCGCGACGGCCCCAGGTTGGGAACTGCTCGTCACACGAAAGATTCCCGTCTCGAGATCCTTGGCAAGCACGAGCTCAACGATGATCGGACCGATGAGACGGTAGTTCTGCGCTTGGGCGTGCTCGTTGGCCAATTCCCCAAGTTCAGTGGTCAATGCCTGCGAGTAGGGAGTGAGTCGTTCGAAGTCGTTGTCGGAAAGTTCCACAACAAAACGATTAGGGACGATGGCGGATTCCCGACTGACGATAGCCGCGTTGTCATCGAGCTCGCGACGCAATGCAGCAGCGATCTCGACAGGTTGCACTTCGGATCGAAATGCACGCGCGAACGCCCCATTGACCAATCGGTCAAGACGCTCCTCAAACCTCTGGAGTGCTCCCAACGACCCTCCTGCGGGTGCCCGCTTTCGCGGGGGGTTGCTCCTTGATCGTACTTGGCGAGGCGGTGAACTCACCGTGTTAGCCTTTGCGCCGCTCGCGCGAGTGGCGGAATAGGCAGACGCGCTGGATTCAGGTTCCAGTGCCCGAAAGGGTGTGGGGGTTCAACTCCCCCCTCGCGCACCAGCACGATTGGCTCGGACAAAAGTCCCGAGGCATGATCCGGTCAACACCCGGGAGAGGCCAGCTATGACAACAGTGGTTTCCGTTCACTCCTTTCGAGGCGGTACCGGCAAGAGCAACACCACCTCCAATGTGGCTGGTCAATTGGCTGCCCAAGGTTTTCGCGTGGGAGTCATTGACACTGACATTCAGAGCCCGGGAATCCATGTGCTCTTTGGCTTCTCTGAGGACGATCTCGGCAACACCTTGAACGATTACCTGTGGGGAAAGATCGCCATTCAAGAAGCCGCTCATGACATCACCGATGTCATCCGGTCATCAACCGAAGTCGCCGAGGGCGGAGCACTTTTCTTGGTGCCCTCCAGCATGAAGACAGCCGACATCGCGCGAGTGCTTCGCGAGGGCTACGACGTCGGCACCCTTAACGATGGCTTCCGGGAGTTGTCGCAAGCACTGAACCTTGATTACTTGCTGATTGACACACACCCGGGTCTGAATGAAGAGACACTGCTGTCGATCACGATCAGTGATGTGTTGCTGCTGATCTTGCGCCCGGACCGTCAGGATTTTCAGGGAACAGCCGTGACAGTCAATGTGGCGCGCAAGCTAGGTGTGCCCGCTATGTATTTGGTGCTCAACAAGGTGCCTAGTGGAGTCCCGTTGGACAACTTGCGACAGCAGATGGCTGATGCCTATGAGGCTGAAACAGCTGCGCTGCTTCCGTTGTCCGAGGAAGTTGTGCAGAACGCCTCTGAGGGTTTGTTCTCACTAACAAGCCCGTCGCATGAGTGGTCGGCGCAAATTCGCCAGATCGCCCAGCGCATTCAGGGCTAGTCGTCGGACCCCTGTTTGCCCTGATCTCGCTGCCGTAATTCGGCGGCGCGGGCCTGGAGGTCTTGGAAGAAGTCGGTCTCGGTGATCTCACCGACGTCGCGTTCAACCTTCTTTCGATCAATGACCACGGTGAGTTTGGCGACTTGTTCGCGCAACCGCCGTTCTCGCTCAACGATTTCTCGACCCATGCGTTGGAAGGTGCGAGCCAGTTCACCGACCTCGTCGGTGCGACTAGCTGCTTTCTCCAAGCTGGCTGGATCAAAACTTCCATCGGCAAGATCACCGGCGGCCTTGGTGACACTTTCCACCGGTCGCACGATGCGGCGACTGATCAGGAGTCCGCAGGCCAAACCGATGAGTAGCACGATGAGGTTGATGAACAGTTGCTGCCAGGCAAGGCGCCGACCCGGTGCTTCCAAACTGCTCAGAGGAACAGCGGAGACCAAGATCCACTTATTGGGTATGTACCGAGAGATGTTGAGGACATAGGCCTGCTTCGTGCCATTGGCCAAGGTGACATCAGTTGTCACCTCGTTGATAGGACCGTCAGTCGTTGGCGCATTCTGCTCAATGGTGGCGATGGTCTCTCGGCCTTCAGCGGTCTTGGCCAGAGAACTCAGCCTGGAGCCCGTGGGAACGACGGCTACCGAACCATTGTCGTTAAGAACGAAGAAGACACCACCTCCGGCGAACTTGACATCGGCGAAGGAGTTCGCCAACTCCTTCTTGCTTTGCGCGAACTGCTTGTCTGCTTCGGCCTTGATGTCATCGATATAGACCCCGGTGCCGATCAGCCAGTCCCATGGGCGGTAGTTGAAGACATAGGCCACCTTGGGTTGTGGAGTGGGCTTGCCGAGTTTGGTGAAGCGGTATTCGTAGAAGCCGCTGCCTTTGGCATCTGTCAGCTTTTGCATATCGCGCAGGATGTACTTGCCGTCGGGGTCGCGCAGGTCGCGCAGGTTCTTTCCTTGATACCGAGGATCGGGGTGGGAAATCGCCGTCAGCGCCCGGTTGTAGGTGAAGAAATAGGTGTTTTCGCCGAATCGAATCGTCTTGAGCATTTGTAGGGCTTGCGCCTGCGCATCACTCAGCGAAATCTGCCCGGCGGCTACGGCCGCGCGAAGCGTGTCCAGTGCCACCGTTGCTGAAGCACTTTGATCTTGAAGTGACTTCTTGCGGGTGGCCAACGCGCTGGTGGCGTACTGCGCAGTGTTGCGAGCTTCGGTGTCAATCAGGGCAGTGACCCCACGATGAACATTGTTTACCGACTGGCTGGACTGCTGAAGCGTTTCCCTTTGAATGGAGCGAACAGAAAACAGCGTGGTGGCAATGGCCGATCCTGCCAACAAGACGGCGATGAGCAGGGCGATGCGATAGGAGAGGCGCGACCACCGGGATCGCTGTACCACCGGGGCCGAATCTGTGGCGTCGGCGGCCGGTTCGGTGCCAGTCATAGGCGGATCGTAGAGGCCCGCGATGTTAAAGATCGGTGAGTCGGTCAAGAAGATCGGCAGCGCCGGTGCGACTGCGCCGCTTCTGTACGGCGCGGAGTTTGCCGCTGTCCTGCGTGACAGCGCCGTCTCTTTCAAGCAGGGCCAGTGCCTGGGTGATCTGGTCGTCGGTGAGGGCAGGCATCAAGGGGGCCAGATCACTGAGGGCAGTAGGGCCGTGCCGCAGCAGCGTGGCGACCACTTGCCGTTCGGCTGTTGTGCGATCGAGGAGCCCGGTCATCCCAGCGGAAATTGCTTCTCTACTGAGACTGCGCACCACTACATCGTCAAGGGCGCGCACGGTTTCCGCTCGTTGCTCCCCTGGTGAGAGGCGAAGATCTCCGCAGTGATTCCCCGGTCCGAGTACGGCGAGGCGCCGCTCATCCCCTTGGGCGTTCGTGCCAACGATCTCCACTCGACCGGCGATGGTGAACACGATGCGATCCGCCGGATCGCCTTGACGGTAGATGACCTCACCGGGGGAGTAGCTTTCAGTAACAAGGCGCGTCAAAAGAGTGCGTTCATCTCCGTCAGGGATACCGAGGACGCTGAGATCAACCTCATCGGTGGCTAGTCGCTGCGCCCAATGATGCGCATAGTTGGCCGATGTCATGAGTAGTTCTCGGTGCGTGGTCAGGTGGACGCCGTCGGTGTCAATGAACAGCACCGCATCAGTGGCCTCCGCAAGTTCCGCGGTGTTGATGCTGACGATGGCGGTACTAGTCACGGATTCCTTCAACAACTGGAGGAGTGGCAGTCCGGTATCCGCATCAGCCAAGGCCAAGATTGGTCCAACGGTGATGTATTCCGGCCGGGCCAACAGGACCACGGCAAGTGCAAGCCGTTGTCGCTCATTGCGTGTGAGTTGCTCGCCGCCAGGACCAAGAGGCATGTCGAGTCCGGTGGTCAATTGAGGAAGATGGGCCAGACCGAATCGGCTAAGAGCAGACAGGATCTCTGAGTCAGAGATGACCGGATGGATACCTCGAAAGATCTCGCCGATGGAGTCATTGAATGAGGATGAGTTGGCAGGAACAGACCAGATCCGCTCCTTGACGCTGTCGTGGCGAACATCGTGCCCGTCCAAAGCAATCGCACCAGCGGTGGGATTGGCGTCACCGCTGAGCAACGCACACAGATAGTCCGGATCTACTCGCGTGGTGCAGACAAGACCGATGACCGGCACTTGGGGAAGCACAAGGTTGATATTTCGAACTGTCTCACCGGAATCGAACTGAGCAGCCAGGTCAACAAGCGACAGGCCTGCTGAGGACGATGTCGTTGGTGATGGTGTCAGCCGCTCGGGGGATTGAAGAATTGTGTCGATGCGAATTTGGGACACCACACCCTGTTGAACTCCGCGAATCCAGCTAGGAAGTGTTTCCAGCCCCTTAACTACTCCTTCGACATACAGAAGCGAGGCGGCCACGGCCGCCAGATTCTCGCCACCGCGAATCAATGCTCCGGAGACCACCACAACGAGCCCAACGAGCCCCGCTGCATTGGCGCCCGCAACGAGTTGCGCGATTTTGGCGCCTTGGCGGTCGGTGAGTTGACGAAGCGTGCCCACAGCGTTCGAGAACCGCTGCCCTTGCCAGTTGGCTAGATGGCTTCCCGCAATGGACGGCGACGATGTGATTGTCTCGTCGACAAGTTCGCCGACCGTGCTGCTGGCGTCCAAACGCTGGCGGTCGATGGTCAGCAGAGATCGACCAATTCCTGTGCGAACAATAAGAAAGACGATGGATGCCACGGTCATGGCCAGGCCAGTTCGCCATTCAAGGAAGGACAAGATAATCAGGCTTTGCACAATGCGAATCACTGCCGGGATGCCCTCAATCAGCGTGGCCTCGAAGGCATCGCAGACACGATCGACATCTGCAGTGTGGCGACTGACAATAGAGGCCCGAGCTAGTCCTTGTTGTTTCAGGAAGGGCGTGCGAAGGAGCTTACGGAAGACGGCCCGCCGAAGTGATGTACCTGCTTCATTGGCGACATGGTGACCCGCTCGATGCGACAGCAGACTCGCGAAGAGTTGGAGTAACGCGAGCAGCACTAATTCCACAGCGAGCCGAGCGTCCCACTTGCCTTCTTTGAGGAGGTGTTCGACGGTCAGCGGAAGGAAAGCCTGACTGAAGAGCACACCGAGTGATCCGATGATGGCGATCGTGAGGGCGAGGCGAGCTCCTCGGGTGTGTGGCAGCACCCAGGACACGACAGGGAAGTACCGGCCGGTACGCCGTTGAAGGAGGGCTTCTCGCTCACGATTCACCCGGTCATTGTGGACCTATGGCGCGAGAGGTGTGGCATTGCGCACCTCGGTAGCCTGACCCTTGTGCCCTCCCATCCCTTAGACGATGGCGTTCTGGCGGTCCGCGATTTCGAACCACTGGCGCAAGCAGTCACCGAGCCGGCGATGTGGGACTACCTGACCAACGGTGCAGGCGATCAGCGTTCGTTGAGCGAGAACATCGCGGCGTGGCAACGACCCGAGTTTGTTCCACGAGTTCTGGTGCCAGCAGATGACGCTGACACCGCCGTCAGCATCTTCAATCGTCGTTGGCCGCACCCGATTGCGTTGGCACCGACCGCCTTTCAGTCCTCCTACCACCCGGAAGGAGAAGCCGGTTCGCTGCGCGGTGCCCTGGCCTCAGGTGCCACCTATATCCAAAGCACGATGAGCAGCGTTCCGCTGAATGAGCTCGGTGTGATCGCGCGCGAAGGCAACGAGGATGGCCGAGGCCACTGGTGGTTCCAGACCTATCTGAATCCGGATCGGGGGGTTACTCGGGCATTAGTGGAGAGCGCGGTAGCAGCCGGCGCTGAGGCCGTTGTGCTCACCGTGGATTCGCCAGTGCTCGCAGCTCGTGATGCTGACCGTCGCAACAACCGACACCTGATGCCAGACGACGGAGTGCAGGCTCATCAGCGCATTCTCAATCCGGTGATTGATCCGTTAGCGAGCTGGGAGGACATTGACTGGTTGCGCGAGGTTTCCGGTGTTCCGGTCGTGGTCAAAGGTGTTCTTCACCCCGACGATGCGGTGCGCGCGGTTGACCATGGTGCTGCCGCTGTTGTGGTGTCCAATCACGGCGCCCGCAACCTTGACACTGTGGTTCCGACGGCGCAGGTCCTCCCGCATGTGGTGCATGCTGTTGCTGGTCGCGCCCATGTGCTCGTCGACGGCGGAATTCGCCGGGGCACCGACATAGTGCGAGCACTTGCCCTAGGCGCAGATGCGGTGTTGATCGGACGCCCCTATGTGTGGGCACTGGCATCTCATGGTGCAGCCGGAGTTCAGCATTGTGTGGAGATTCTTCGCACGGAGTTGTCGATGGCGATGCTGCTGTTGGGTGCGCCGTCACGCGCGGAACTGACTGCAGAACTGTTCGGTTTGCATCTTTAACCTTGGCAACTTCCCAGCGGTAGTTCTACGGACGAGGGACGGTATTCGCCACTCCCTCAGCTCCTAAACTGGCCGTGAGAATTCGAACCGGTACTTGCCCGAGGTTGCGGCCGTTGTGGTACGTGCCTTGCGCTTCCATGAAAGTACTGCCAGCGGGATATGTCTTAGTCGGCCCATCTTGGTATTCGACTGTCACCGTGCCGGACAGCACATGAACAAATAGTGGGGCATCGTGGCGATGGAAGCCGGTTTGTGCTCCTGGTATGAGCGTCACGATGGACGATGTGACCTGAGCCGGTCTTTGTGTGGGGTACACGATTGGCTGATCGAGAACTGTGGTCTCCTGCTTTGTGAGCAGCGTGGTCACCACAGGAGTTGGGGCAGTCGATGCGAGTGGCGTGGTCGACTTGGACGCTGGCCCAGCGCAACCAACAACAAGGCCTGCGGCCGCGACGCTCAATAGGGCACTGCCCACAATGGAAGTTCGCACGGGTCGCATAGCCGATGAGGATAGGCACGCAACAAGCCCTTTTCAGGCGAGCCACTCCATGAACGCGAGGGAAGTCCGGCACGATGGTGGCGTGGCTTCCCCCATGGCGATCTCCGTCGCGCCCACTGAGGACGACCCCTTTGTTGCTGCACACGCAGAGAGTGTCGGCGGTGAGGTAGGTATTCGTTCGCAACGATCGTGGGGTCGCGCGGCGGCTTTCATGGTGGGCATCATCGGAGCGGCGCTGGTCTTTTCTGCTGGCATCGTCATGCGTGCCCCATGTGCTGCATCGGGGTTTGAGGACAACACGGCTTTTGTGAAACTGTGTTACTCCGATATCGGAAAGCTGTACACCACACGGGGGCTGGACAAGGGCTACTTTCCGTACGCCTCGCGAACTGACGGCACGCCCTATGTGGAGTATCCCGTTCTGCAGGGGCTGTTGATGTGGGCGCCCACAGTGGTCGTGGGCACTCAAGGTCCGCTGATGGATCGCACAGTGCGCTACTACGCTATCTCCTCCGTGGCGTTGTTTGCGCTGCTCTTGTTGGCACTGTGGGCCACCATCGCGACCTCGCCACGGCGTCCGTGGGACAGCGTGATTTTGGCCGTGGCGCCGTCGATCGCCCTAGTGGGCACATTGAATTGGGACTTGCTTCCGGTAGCCCTACTGGCTCTGGCGGTGCTGGCGTGGACGCGCGAGCAGCCGTGGATTAGCGGCGTGCTCATCGGTCTGGGCACTGCGGCCAAGGTGTATCCGGGGTTTCTTCTGCTCGTCTTGATCGTGGTTGCGCTTCGCACGAAGCAATGGTCTGGCACCTGGCGCGCAGCTGCCGGAGCGGCGGGTGCATGGAGTCTGGTGAACCTGCCCGTGGCGTGGCTGTTTCCCACCGGTTGGGGCGAGTTCTATCGACTGTCCTCGCAGCGAACTTATGACTTCGGCTCGCTGTGGATCGCTCTGCGGTTCCTCGGTTTCCCCATTGATCGGTGGCCAGCATCACTGGTGGCCTCAGGGACTTTT
>DPWC01000067.1 GCA_003529305.1 Actinomycetota bacterium | reverse complement strand
GCCGACGTTGAACCACACCGGGGAGTTGAAGGAGAAGACCTGGTGCAGCAGCATCCAGGTGAGCTCGTGCTCAAAGACTTCGGCGTCGGCTTCCGTGGCGAAGTATCCGTGCTCACGACCAGCCTTGGTGTAGGTCAACACGACCCGGTTGATCAACTGGCGCAGACTCTGCTCGCGCTGCTCGGTGCCGACCGCGCCACGGAAGTACTTGGTGGTGACGATGGTGGAGGCGTTGACGGACCAGAAGTCAGGGAACTCCACGCCGCGCTGCTCGAAGACGGTTTCACCGGTCTTCCAGTTCTGCTGCACGACATCGCGTCGCTCCCAGGTGACCTGGTCGTAGGGGTGAACGCCTTCTGTGGTGAACAGCCTCGTCAGCGGCAATCCGGTGCGGATCACCTGCGGGTTGTCCCGCTTGGTGCCGCGCGCACTGTTGCCCGACGAGCTGCTAACCGTCTCCGTCATCGTCGCACTTGCCCTTCCGCGATCAAGTCGCTGTGAGTTCCTTCTCCATCGTCATGTCCCCCGGTACTGGTCTCCTGCTCCACGCGCAGCAAGGTGATCTCGGCTTCGAAGTCCTCCAACGAGTCGAAGGACCGATACACCGAGGCAAAGCGCAGGTAGGCGACCTCGTCGAGCTGGCGCAGGGGTTCGAGCGTTGCCAGCCCCACATCGTGTGCGTCGATCTCGGCAACTCCGGTGGCCCGGACTGCTTCCTCGACGCGTTGACCGAGCAACGCCAAGTCGTCTTCGGTGACGGGTCGGCCTTGGCAGGCCTTGCGAACACCGGAGATCACTTTGGCGCGGGAGAAGGGCTCGGTAACTCCACTGCGCTTGACCACCATCAAGGTGGCGGTTTCGATGGTGGTGAAGCGCTTGTTGCATTGCGGACACAAACGACGACGCCGAATGGCGGCACCATCGTCAGCAGTTCGCGAATCCACGACCCGGGAGTCGTCGTGACGGCAATACGGGCAGTGCACGAGTGGACCCCCTCTCAGTGACCTGACGGGCGTGGTTGTGGATAGATCTGTGGATAACTGCGTATGTACTGGGGACAACCTGTGGGCCAAAAACCACAACTTGTGGAGGGCTTACAGGGGGTTAACCACTACATATAGGGATATTAGTGGGTCCCACCGACACCGGCAAGCACCCCTGAAAAACCCGCGTGTCACATCGGTTTCACTCGTCGCAGGGCACAACCACGCCTGAGAAAACCACTGCCGCGAGCGCTAACGAGGCGCCGGGACCCGCAGCACTTGCCCGGGGTGAATCACGGACCCGCCCAGGCCATTGATCTCGCGGATCCGCAGAACGGCCTCTCGCGGATCCATCCCCGGCAGACTCGATCGCGCAAAGCCCCACAGGCTCTGGCCCGGCTGCACGACCACTTCGCGCAGCCTCGGGGCCTGCTCAGGACTGCCGGCCTGCACAGCCCCAGCGGCCACAAAACCCAGCAATACCAAGGAAAGAAGGGCCACAACCGCCACCGCCAGACGCCCCCGCCGGGTCAGCTGAACAGCTGTCCGGGAGGAAACTGCGGAGCGCGTCAGGGGTCGAGGCTGACGGGCCGCGCGCTGCAAGGCCGGGGCGTAGGCGATGGTGGTCATGGGCTCTCCTGCGTCACTCCTGGTGTTCGGCAGACCATCTGCCGGGGAGGTTCGAACACCTGTACGATCATGGCACCTCCGTCCGACGAAGGTCCAGCGTTGGGGCCCGACACGCCGCACAAATTCGAACGGATGTTCCGATCAGGCGTTCGAACCCCGGTAGCCTTCAACCTCGACCGCTGGGGCCCCGCCCGGGCGGGCCTACCCGCACCACCTGCCTTACCCGAACTGCTCGCATTACCGGAACTGCTCGCATTACCCGTACTCGCCACAGGTCAACAGTGGCCGCCAGCGTCAGGAGATCGCCCGTGAGTCAGCCGCCCGTTCGCGAATTGCCCGACGGTCCCGCCGACACCGATGGACTGACTCCTCGGCAGCGCAAGATCTTGGAGTGCATCCAGACCACCGTGCAGGACCGTGGCTATCCCCCGAGCATGCGCGAGATCGGTGATGCGGTGGGACTGACCTCGCCCTCGAGTGTGTCCCATCAATTGCGCACCCTGGAGTCCAAGGGCTACCTGCGACGGGCCGCCAATCAATCTCGCGCGATCGAAGTGCGACTGCCCGAGAGTTCACCGACCACGCTGTCGCTGAACACGGCCAGCCCCGACGGCGAACAGGTCTCCGCCGCGCTCGTGCCGCTGGTTGGCCGCATCGCGGCCGGTGGACCGGTGCTGGCCGAGGAGGCCGTCGAAGATGTTTTCGCTTTGCCCAAGCAACTCGTGGGCGAGGGTGACTTGTTCATGCTCAAAGTCGTGGGTGACTCCATGGTCGATGCCGCGATCTGTGACGGCGACTGGGTGGTGGTCCGCCAGCAACCGGTAGCCGACAACGGTGACATCGTGGCCGCCCTGCTCGACGGCGAAGCCACCGTGAAGACCTTCAAGCGCGCCGACGGCCATGTGTGGCTGATGCCCCACAACCGGGCCTACACCCCGATTCTGGGCGATGACGCCACGGTGATGGGCAAGGTCGTCAGCGTTCTGCGCCGCGTCTGAACGCCCGTCCCACTAGGGCAGGCGAAGGCGGTTCAAGCGCAGGCTGTTGACCACCACGCTGACGCTGCTGAGCGCCATCGCCGCACCGGCCAGCATCGGCGTGATCATGCCGAAGGCCGCTAACGGCACCATGGCGATGTTGTAGCCAAAGGCCCACCCCAGGTTCTGCTTGATCACGCGCAAGGTGACGCGAGATAACGCCACGGCGGTGACTACCGCAGCAAGATCGCTGCGCACCAAGGTGATGTCGCTGGCGGCAATGGCGGCGTCGCTGCCAGTT
Source organism: Actinomycetota bacterium (assembly GCA_003529305.1). Lineage (GTDB taxonomy): Bacteria > Actinomycetota > Actinomycetes > UBA12327 > UBA12327 > UBA12327. The sequence goes on along the minus strand of DPWC01000067.1, from coordinate 728 downwards.
CCCATCGCCACCCCAAGGTCGGCGGTGGCCAGCGCCGCAGCGTCGTTCACTCCATCGCCGACCATGGCCACCACGCCGCCGGCAGACTGCATCTGACTGATGGCCGCCACCTTGTCTTCCGGGTGCACCTGCGAGCGCACCTGATCAATACCTACTTGAGCGGCCACTTCACGCGCGACCTCGTCGCGATCGCCGCTGAGCAGCACCGGCTGCAAACCAAGCGCTTTCAGGTCGGCTATCGCCTGCGCGCTACTGGGTCGCACGGTGTCGCGTACCGCCAGCACGCCGCGCACCGCACCGTCCCAGCCCACGGCCACCAGCGTTGCCGTCAGGTCGCGCATCGGAGTTGGTACCGCGAAGCTGTCATCACCCACGGTGGCCGCCACCCAATCCGGGCGACCCACCACCACCTGCAGTCCCTCGAGCATGGCGGTGGCTCCGGCTCCAGGGGTGGCCAGAAAATTCGTCACACTCGGCAGCACCACAGAGTGGGCGGTGTCACCGCGCGCTGCCGTGGCGCGGCGAGCAATGGCTTGGGCCACAGGGTGCTCCGCAAGGTCTTCCACCGCACCGGCGCGCAGCAGCACCTGATCGACAGCGTCATCGCGGACGGCCACGATCTGCACCACATCCATCACGCCAGTAGTGACCGTGCCGGTCTTGTCAAAAACCACGGTGTCCAGCGCGCGCGTTGCCTCCAACACTTCAGGACCTGAGATCAAGATGCC
>DPWC01000129.1 GCA_003529305.1 Actinomycetota bacterium | reverse complement strand
CTTGAAAGTGCATGTTCGCGTTATTGAGGGCACTCGCTCGCGTATCCAGATCTTCCAAGGCATCGTCATCCGTCGTCAGGGTGGTGGCGTCCGCGAGACCTTCACGGTGCGCAAGGTGTCCTTCGGTGTTGGTGTTGAGCGCACCTTCCCGTTGCACACGCCGGTGGTCGAGAAGATCGAGGTTGTAACGCGCGGCGATGTGCGTCGCGCCAAGCTGTATTACCTGCGCGAACTGCGCGGTAAGAAGGCCAAGATCAAGGAAAAGCGCGACAACGCCAGCGCCGCTGACGCCTGATCCCGCCAACAGGCTGTCACCGTCCACCAGGGCCTAGGCTCGGTTCATCATGGACACTGCCCCGGTTCCGGACGGCAATTCCTTTTTCGCCGCGGTACCAGGAGCGCCTGCGTCCACGGACAACGCCGATGCGCCATCTCCGAGTGGGGGATCGCATCGCGCCCCCCGAGGAGTGCGACCAAGTCGCGCTGAGCGTCGCAGTCGGCGCCGATCTGCGAGCCGCTCGCGCTCGGGCAGGCATCGCCGGCTGTTGCCGAACCGCCCGTTCTGGCAAGAACTCCCGATTCTTATCGTCATCGCCCTTGTTGCCGCGTACTTAGTCAAAACCTTTGTCTTTCAGGTGTTCTTCATTCCCTCAGGGTCGATGGAGAACACGCTGCGCATCAACGATCGGGTACTGGTTGACAAGGTCAGTTACCAGTTCCGCGATCTGCGACGAGGCGAGATCGTCGTCTTCAACGCCGACGGAGTTTTGGCGCCCGAAAACGCCCCCGTCCAGCCGGCGCCAAACTTTCTGGTCGCAGCGATCCGAGGTATCCAGGGGACCTTTGGACTGGGCCAGAACAGCGAAACGGACTACATCAAGCGGGTGATTGGGGTCGGTGGTGACCGGGTCCAGTGTTGTGACGCACAGAATCGGCTCACGGTCAATGGCGTGGCATTAGAGGAGTCCGCGTACCTATTCCCCGGCGATGCACCATCACTGACGCGATTTGATGTTGTCGTTCCGGCAGGCAAGATGTGGGTGATGGGTGACCACCGATCGGCGTCAGCGGACTCTCGCTCGCGTATCGGTGCGCCAGGTGGCGGATTCGTGCCAACGGATCGAGTCATTGGCCGAGCCTTCGCGGTGAGCTGGCCGTGGCGCAGTGTTCGTCGTCTCTCTATTCCAGAGACCTTCAAGCAGGGATCCTTGGTGTCCACCCCACAAGCAAGTAGTGGTTCGTGAGCACGCCAGAGGGGCAGTCGCGAGGTGCACTGCGCGAAACAGCGGTCATCATCGTCGTGGCGCTGGTGCTGAGCACTCTGGTGCGCGCCTTCTTGTTTCAAGCCTTCTGGATTCCTTCCGGTTCCATGGAGAACACACTGCTCCCCGATGATCGAGTGCTGGTGAGCAAGATCGCCACTCGCGGGGGAGATGTGCAGCGTGGCCAGATCATCGTGTTCAAAGACCCTTCCGACTGGTTAGGTGGTGACTTCACCACACCCAACCCTCTGGTCAAGGCGGTGCGGACAGCTTTGGCGTTCGTGGGGTTGGCCGCCTCTCCGTCAGATCGCGACCTCGTCAAGAGGGTTATCGGCGTTGGTGGGGATCGCGTCCGGTGTTGCGATGCGCAGGGCCGCGTGAGTGTCAACGGCACGCCACTGGATGAAGCGTCGTATTTGTTCCCCGGTGATGCTCCCAGTGATGAGCCCTTCGATGTCACGGTGCCGCCGGGACAGTTATGGGTGATGGGGGATCATCGTTCAGCCTCAGGTGACTCGCGTTTCCATCGCGACGATCCCGGCGGACCCTTTGTCCCGGTCACCTCTGTGGTCGGTCGCTCCATGGTGGTGGCTTGGCCGATCACCCGATGGCGAACACTGCCGGTGCCGGCCACTTTCGCCACCGTGCCGCCTGCATCGTCAACCCCTGAGCCATCGACACCGGCGACATCGACACCAACGCCATCGACATCAACGCCATCGACATCAGGTCGTTGAGGTCAACGATGAGTGCATCGCTTGTTGCGGAGCTCGGTGTTCAAGAGCAGCTGGAAAGGGCCGGCTTTGCTCCGGTAGCCGGCGTAGATGAAGCCGGTCGAGGGGCCTGTGCGGGACCACTGGTGGTTGCGGCAGTGGTCCTGAGCGAAGACTCGGATCGATCGGTGATGCGTGATTCGAAAGCGCTGAGCCCTAAGGCCCGCGAGCGGGCGTTCGACCACATCATGGCCACCGCGGAGTCCGTATGCGTCATCGCTGTTGAGCCCGCAGAGATCGATCGCGTGGGCATTCAGCGCGCTGACCTTGATGGCTTTCGACGGGCCGTCTCGCGGCTGGCTACGCCCCCAGCGTTCGTTCTGACGGATGGATATGCCGTGCAAGGTTTACCTGTTCCCTCATTGGCAGTGTGGAAAGGCGATCAGGTCTGTCCGGCCGTGGCGGCAGCATCTATCGTGGCCAAGGTGACCCGCGATCGCACGATGGTGGAACTGGATGCCCACTTCCCCGGGTACCGATTGGCCGCGCACAAGGGCTATGTCACAGCGGCCCATCGTGCGGCGCTCGCTCGTTTGGGTGCATCGGCTGTGCATCGACGCAGTTTTGCGCCGGTAGCGGAGGTTCAGCGATGAGTTCGGGGGACCTTGAGGACTTCGAGGCCGAGAGTGAATTGGCGCTGTACCGCGAATATCGCGATGTCTACCCCATGTTTCGTTTCGCCGTGGAGACTGATCAGCGCTTCTACCTGTGCAACAGCGTGGAAGTGGAGCAAAAGTCCACGGCGACGGGGCAGGTGTACTTCGAAATTCAGGTGGAAGATGCCTGGATCTGGGATTCGCGGCGCACGGCACGGTTTCTGCGCAGTGCACGGGTGACGACTTTCAAGGACCTCAGTGTTGAGGAGTTGGCCTCCACCACTGGTCCGGACTTCACGGCGCTGAGTTGAGTCACTTCCCGCCTCCTTCCTAAGACCTGTGCCGCCAGCGCCCCTGCCCTGACACCCTTCGTCGTCTTCGGTGGCGGCGCACCACCGATCTCGCGGGTTCTTGTGCGCTCACGATCGTTCACTGTGGTCAAAGGTGCTGTGCACGGGGAGGTTCGATGGTTCCTACGCCATCACACCTGCTCTTGGGGCGGTGGGGCGAGGATCTTGCGGCCAGTCAATTGGCCGCTCTGGGCTGGACTATTTTGGCCCGCCAATGGCGATGCCCTCAGGGCGAAGCTGACCTCATTGCTCGTGATGTAGACACCGGCGACCTCGTGGTCTGTGAGGTCAAGACGCGCAGCAGTACGCGCTTTGGTTCCCCTTTGGAAGCCATCACCCCGCAGCGCATGCGCCGACTTCAGTGCGTGGCCTATGAGTGGATGCGTCGCTTCGGGCACCACGGGCCCGTTCGCATCGATGCCATGGCGATCATCGCGCCACACGACGGCAGCGCTGTCACGGTCGAGCACCGGCGAGGACTGCAGTGACCCTGGGGCGTGCGCTGGGGGCAGTCGTGGTGGGCATCGAAGCCGTCGTGGTCGAGGTGGAAGTTGACCTCGCCGATGGTGTGGTGGGCACAGCGGTTGTTGGGTTGGCCGACCGTGGAGTCGCTGAAGCCAAAGATCGAGTGCGCGCGGCCTTGGTCAACAGCGGACAGCGCTGGCCCGCGAAGCGAGTGACCATCGGCCTATCGCCGGCGTGGTTGCCC
>DPWC01000145.1:6872-7174 GCA_003529305.1 Actinomycetota bacterium | reverse complement strand
CCTTGCCGCCATGCGCGCGGCGCGCCGACTCGCGAGCCCAACAGCCCGGGCGTCAGCGCGTGCTCGGGCCGAGCGATTTGACCCCGTAGCCCTCTCAGAGGCGTTCTTCAGCGAAGTCAACGAGCGCGTGCTCTAGTTACTGCGCTCCGGTCCGACGATGCGTCCACGCAGTGCGAGCGTTCCGTCCGCAGTGCCCGCAGGCATGTTCTCCACCAACAGCCAAGTCCAGGTGGCGCACACCTGCTCCAGGGGAAATGACGCCAGCAGGTGATCGCGGGCGAGTTCGCCCTCGGCCTGCCACT
>DPWC01000145.1:0-6469 GCA_003529305.1 Actinomycetota bacterium | reverse complement strand
GCACGCGAAGCCATACCCTCAGCAGGAGCTAGGTGGAACGACTCATCATCCGACGTTGACAACACCCATCCCGTTCGTCGCAGCCACGCGGGCACATCCCCGCCGAAATCATCAAAGGCCACGGCCCCGCGCAGATAGGGGCTGATCTGCATGCGGCGAAATACCTCGTCGTAGTGGGCGCGTTCGGTCTCATGCCGCCAAATCCACCAGTAGTCCCACGGCATCTTGGTTTTGGCCGAGAGTACGAATCGATCGTCGTGCCGGCGCACCGCCTCCAGCACATCCAGACCCAGATCCATTCGTTTGCGCATGGGCGCAATGCCGATCATCCCCAACCGAAACTGCGCACCTTCTAACTTGGGGCGATCCAACTGCTCGGCATCCACCCAGTTGGGAACCACCACCACTTTCTCGCGAGGCCAACCGGTTCGCTCCACGGTCAGATCCGCATAGAAAGGGCTGACGCAGACCAGTTGGTCAACCCGGTCGATAGCGACATCCTTCACCCACGGCCCATCGAGTTCGAAACGGTGTAGCCGCACGATCAACCGCTGGTGATCCTTCTTTCGCTGCGAGTACCACACAGCCACGGGACCGCACCACTCCGCAATGATGACCTCGGCCCACTCCAGCAGCTCCTTGGACTGCGCGGGATCATGCTCAGCCAATGCGGACCAATGATCGACGCGGACCTCCAGCTCTTGCATCGCCGCTAGGTGATCGAGCATGCGGGAGAAGAACTTCAGGTCGTGGCTGGCAACGAGGACTCGCAGCGGCCGTGAACGCCCAGCAAGAGCCGGCTGCTCATCGGCGCCCCGGGGAAATGCGCGCGCCAGGTAATGCTGCATTCTGTCCACGGCCACGGACATGGAGTAACGCGCCGACACCGCACGACACCGCTCCAACGCCAACGCGTAGGCATCCGCATCGGTAGCTACCGTTGCCACCGCATCGACGACATCGTCAAAGCTGCCGGCAAACAACGGATAGTCGATGCCATACAGCTGCTCATGCATCGCGGTGCGATTCATCACCACGGGGACATCGAGCGCACCGAACTCCAGCACCTTGGTGGACAACTCCAGGCTGGCATCCATCCCTGCGTCACGCCACGACAGACCAATGTCCATTTGCGCCGAGGTGCGCATAGCCTCTTGGCGCGGCATTCCGCCATGCCACACCACATCACCGCCGCTCTCCAAGGCTGAGCGCATCCGTGCGGAGTAGGTGGGATCGCCGGGAACTTCATGGATCTTGTCGCCAACAAGGTGGACCTGGGCGGCCACACCGTTCGCCGCCAATCGTTCCGGCAACTGCGTCATCTCCAAGGTGTTCCACAACGGTGCAAATTTGCCGGTGTAGACCAAGGACAGCGGACGCCCGTCCATCGGCGAACGCTGTGGCAGCTCGAATTCCGGTGCGGGTACCACCGGAGTCCAAATCACTGAACGACCACAAGCGCTATCAACGGCCGCTTCGAGGAAGCTTCGCAACTCCTCGGTCTGGCACAACATGAAACGTGATGCCGCACAGATGCGCTCCAGGCGTTCTACCGACGCCTCGTCGAGGGCGGTGACCGTCTGGGGGATGTCGGTGAGGTAGGTCCAGAGTCGGCCATTGAACGAGCCGTCCCGCACCGCAGCATCAACTGCTCGAAGACCTCGCATCACCACGAGGTCAAAGGGTTGCTGTTTGTCCAGTTCGGTCATCACCGCGACGGCTTGTGCAGGCGTCAGCGAATCCGCTGTTGAGCGCACCAGCGACTCTTCCAAAGTACGCACCACTCGCACACCGGGCAGTTGCGCCAACGGATCAGTGAGGCGACCTGTTGTGACCCGCGACTTCAGGACCAGAGTCGTTTCCACACCCGCTCGACTGAGGGCCTCCACCATGGACTGCGCCCAAATAGCCGAGCCATCAATGATGTTCAAGTTCACATCGCCATACACCAGAGCCCGAGTCATCACGCGCCCTGCACTCTCGAACCCACGACAACTTCTTGTCCCAGCGCCCACGATGCGGCCACCGCGATCTCTTGGGGATCTCGTGCAATGACAGCGTCGCGGCGTACAGCGATGGGCCCACTAGCGGAGTCACCACTGCTGCACCGAGCAATGCCAGCATCCGGTGACCAGTGAACGAGATCCGCGCCAGTGAGGTACCCGCCGAGGTGCAGGTCCGCCAGAACACTGGGGCCCCATGGCTCACTATGGGAACTCCACACCGCGCAGTGCGTCGAGCTGACGCTTCGGGCTCGCTCGGACCACGACGACGAATCGTCAAGAAGTGTCACGGTGATCCCCATGGACACCAGCTCGTCGCGCACTCGAGCATCTGGCAGGTCACTTCGGCTGGCGACAACTTCCAGTGGTCGTTGCGTTTGTCGAGCCAGATCAGCCACTAAGCGCTCCCCGCTCTGCGCGGCTGCCAGTTCACCGTCCAGCAACGGCTCCACCACGACACTGATGTCTTCCTCTGCCGTCCTTGGCGGAAGCAGCCCTAATGGCGCCAACAGCGTGCGCCATCTCGAGCGAGTGCTGTGTTGCGCAGCAAGGCACTGCAGCGTTGCCCAGTGTTCCTGCGGCGTCTGGGCACCCAGTTCCTGAGCGCGGCGGACGGCCGTGGCGGCATCAGGGGCGCGCATCAGTGCTGAGTTGTCCACCATGGTCGTGGGGTCGGCAAACACGACGGCATGCGCGAGGTCGGCCTCTGCCATCAGCAGGCGATTGGGGCCGCTGACCAGGCGCGCGCCGCTGGCCAGCGCTACGAGGTCGTCATCAAAGATGCCTGCGGCAGACCCTGGAGCAGTGAAGCGACGGGCCAACACCACCGCGGCACTCGAAGCGGCCGCACCAAGGTGTGAATCACGAACGCTCGTTGAGACCGTGCACTGAATGTCCTCCGGCCAGGCCACGGTGTGCCGTTCATCGTGCAGGGGTCGAATCACGAGGTCGTCACCCGCAGCGCGCACGGCGGCAAGCAACGCCTCTTTCCGCACTGCAGGTTCGCGCGGATCCAGCCCACCCATCACGAGCACACCACTGCGGGTAGGCGCCGAAGACAACACCACAGCGCCGCGCAAAGGCACCCCAACCGACCATGAAGAGTCAGCACCGGTGCCGGGACCGTCAAGAACCAGATCGCACCGGTGGGCGAAGTCTGCCAAGGCTGCCGTCAGGTGCGGTGCGGAATTGCGCCACAGAACAACCGGGTGTCCGGCAGCCTGCGCAGCATCGGTCAGGCGCAATAGCCGGCGTTCGCGCTCAGTGGCACTGGGATCACCCAGATGTGACCACACCCCTTCAGCACCACCGGCGGCTGTCTCAATGATGACGACATCCGGCGATACCTTGTCGATGATCGCCGAGGCGTCATCGGGTGTCACCACACTGACCTGTGCCACATCGCTCAGCGCGCGCTGCGTGACTTCTCGAAGAACGCCAGCGACCACCGAATCTGTACGCGGCGGCACAACGCCGCCTCGCCAAGCCACCAGTCGACTCTCCTCGTTGACGACCAGCGGGCTGGCCGCCGTTGAGGGAGCAGTCGATGCTCCCCCACGCCGACCACCGCGAAGCCGGAGCATGCGGTAGGCCTCACGAGGCAACTTCACCAACGACCGCGGATTGCGAGCACCGGCGACGACGGCTCGTCCGATGCGCAAGGCAGTGGAGGCTTCCAGCGAATCCGCGCGACGCTCCGCTGAGCGCACCCGGGCCCGGAGCTGGCGCACTTCGTCGGCCAACGCAGCCCGCTCACGCATCAGTTCCGCTGCACGACCCATGGGCCCGGCTCCCACGAGCGCCTCTTGCGACTGGCGAAGCTGGGTGACCTCATCAGCCAGCTGCTCGGCCGCTATGCGCGAGAAGGAGTCAAGCAGGAATCGCCCATCGTCTTCGGCCCCGATATCGCTCAGGCGACCCAGCACGGCAACGGGGATGTCACGGTACGGAGTTCCCACGACAACATCGGCCACCACTCCACAACGCGCTAATTCCGTGGCCAACTCACCGTCGACAAGTTCTGGAGCGCGCCAGCCCAAGAGCAGAAGAACATCGTCATGTTGACTCGCTCCGGCCAGAGCGGCTACCGCGTGCTCCACAGATCCATGAACACCGGCATCCGGACCAGCGGTGATCACCACAAGGCGCTGACGGCCGTCACCGACCTGCCCCGTGGCCGATTCATCTCCACCTGACATCACGGGGACGCCGATGATGCGGACAAACGCCGCGATATCAAGATCACCGGTGCTGGCATCCACGATCACCGACCAGCGCCCCGCATGTGGCGCGAGAAGGTCATGGATCCGCGAACTCACCGCTTATTCACCCTTCTACCGGCATTGACGGCAGACCCGTGCGACGCTGCTGAAGGAAGTTGTTGATCACCGCAGCAATCCGCACACCGGCGGAACCATCCCAAAGTTCGGGCACACGTTGATCGTGGTCTTGCCGCGCCAGTACAGCGTCTACGGCGGCCACGACACTGTCCACGGTAACCAACTGGTTCGTACCGTCAGTGATGGTCACCGGCCGCTCCGTGTTGGGGCGCAGCGTCAGACACGGCACACCCAACACTGTGGTCTCCTCCTGGACCCCACCAGAGTCCGTGACCACCGCGGCACTGCCCCGAACGAGCGAGATGAACTCGGTATAGCCCAACGGATCAACAACGCGAATCCGGCTGTGCTGACTCAAGCCGGCGGCCTCGAGCCGAGCACGACCGCGCGGATGCAGCGGAAAGACCACCTCAAGGCGATCAGCAATCTCGTGAAGGACCCGCACCAGCGATTGAGCCGATGCTTCGTCGTCGACATTTCCGGGGCGATGCAGGGTGGCAACAACAAATTGGTCGGTCAATTGATGATCGCGCCGCGCTTTGTCGACATCGAAGGAATCAAGGTGCGCTAGCAGGGTGTCAATCATCGGGTTGCCAACGAAATGAATGCGATCGGACTGAATGCCCTCGCGCTCTAGATGCCCAATGGCGTCGCGACTGGTGACCAGCAGCAGATCAGAGAGTTGATCGGTCAGCCGTCGATTGACTTCCTCCGGCATGGTCATGTCAAAGGAGCGCAGCCCGGCCTCGACATGGGCCACCGGTATGTGCAGTTTGGCCGCCACCAGCGCGGCCGCAACGGTGCTGTTGACATCCCCATACACCACGACGAGCTCCGGTGGTGCCGCCATCATGAGTTCCTCGAGGCCCACCATGATCGCCGCCGTCTGCACGGCATGACTTCCCGATCCAACGCCGAGATTGATATCCGGTGTGGGCAGACCCAACTCGCGGAAAAAGACCTCCGACATCCGGTCGTCGTAGTGCTGGCCGGTGTGCACCAGAGTCTGCGCGAGATCAAGAGTCGCAAGCGCGGCGATGACCGGTGCCGCCTTCGGGAAGTTCGGCCGCGCACCGGTGACATGCAGAATCGGTGTCGGCTTGACCGGTGCAGCGGCGCCCATGGGGACCTTTCGTCGGGGGCAGTCGGACCGATCCCGCCGCCTGCTCCAGTCACTCCGGGTAGTGGCACCGGCCGTATGAATCACCGGCCGAGTCAGCGCCGATCCGAGTGTCCGGACAAGGACTTGGGCCCTGCCCGCGGGTCGCACCTATCCTAACGGGAGCAGCTGCCGAACTCTGGAGACCGCATCGTGGCGTCACTGCGCACCGCGCTCGTCTCCGTGGGCTGTGCGATCCGCAACCTTCCGCTCGCCGTGTCATCCCTGCGGCGTGCACTTCTTCTTGATCCCACAGCGCTGCAGCGTCGCGCCAACCCGACCGCTCACGCGAATTCGGCACCCACTGAGCGGCCTGATGCGTCATCTAAGACTTCAGTGGAGGCGTCTGCCCGCGAGTTGTGGCGGCGCGGTGATTGGGATCAGGCCATCGAGGTCCTGGCCGACGCCCGTGGTGGCACAGCACGCCGCCTCCTGCAACGCCTCAGCAGCGAACGAGGACTTCTCCAGAGCCCGCACTTTGCGAAGGCGTTGCCCCAATCGGCGACACCCACATCACCACCGTTTCAGCCGCGACCCGGTTGTGTGGTTCATCTGGTGACGAACTCACTGCCCCATACCAATGCTGGGTACACCACACGCACGCAGCAGATCCTGCTGGCCCAGAAGGCACTCGGACTAGATCCGCACGCCATCACTCGGCTGGGTCACCCAGTCGCACAAGGCATCCTTACGGCACGACGCATGGATGTCGTTGATGGCATCCGCTATCACCGGCTACTGCCACTGTGGGGAACTCCCGGCGATGCCCAGCGAGCCATGGAGCTGGCTATAGACCAGGCAGCAGCCCTGACGCGCACGCTGCGGCCCGCAGTGCTGCACGCGGCAACGAACCATGCCAACGGCCAGGTCGCCCTGGCACTGCGGGATCGATTCGGCATTCCTGTGGTCTACGAGGTGCGCGGATTTCTCGAAGAGTCATGGGCGTCGCGCGCTGAGGACCCGCTAGC
>DPWC01000202.1 GCA_003529305.1 Actinomycetota bacterium | reverse complement strand
CCGCGACCGCACCAGATCGTGCGGCATCGTGAGCCATCGCCCGGGTCTGCTCCGCCGAGGCTGGAGTCAGCAAAGTCGCGCTGATGCTGGCCTTGCGTAGAACCTCTAACGCGATCTGCGCGTGTCGTACGCCGCGGCCGCGCCCCGCCTCGGGGTTGGTGATGAGCACAACCTGCACCCCGGGCACAGCACCTCCTGGAACAGTTCGGGCCCCGACACACACAGTGTCGAGCGCGACTGCCCCAGCCTAGGCGTCATGCGGTTTCGTGCTGAACTGTTTCTGGCCACCGCAGGTGCTGGTCGAACCATTCGATGGCGCGGGTGCTCACCTGTTCCATGGTTCCGGGCTCCTCAAACAGATGGCCCGCGCCAGCGATGACCTCGATGCGGTGCTCGCAGTTGAGGAAGGCGGCGGCCCGCCGGTTCAAGTCCAGCACGAGTTCGTCATCACCCCCGACAAGCATCAGCGTGGCCGCGCGCACATCAATCAGTCGCTTGCCGGCAAGGTCAGGTCGACCACCTCGGGACACCACCGCCTGCACCGGACTGCCAGGTTCGGCCGCCGCCCACAGAGCAGCCGCGGCCCCCGTACTTGCCCCCAAGTACCCAATCGGCAGCCCTTGCGCCTCCGGTTGACGACGCAGCCAATGCGTCACCGCTGAAAGTCGCGTACCCAACAACTCCACATCAAAGACCCGCTGGCGCTCTCTTGCCTCATAAGTGGTCAGCAGATCAAACAGCAGCGTGCCCAAACCTGCCTTATTGAATGCTTGCGCCATCGCTTGGTTACGCGGACTATGGCGACTGCTCCCACTGCCGTGCGCGAAGACCACAATGCCCTCACACATCGTCGGGATGCGCAGGCTTCCATACAGAGAAATACCACCAACGGGAATGACGGCAGTGCGATCCGTGCGCGATCCCTGAATAGGTTCGTGAAAATCCTCAGTGTCAACCTCCTGCAGGATGTCAGCCACCTGCGATTCGCTGACCTGAGTGAAGTCGTCGTACCACTGCCCTACGGAGATGAAGTGCTCAGGAGAATCGACGACAACGACCTCATCGGCTTCATGGCGAAGCCGTTCAATGGTTTCCCGTGGCGCAATAGGTGCAGCAGCCACCACTCGGCGGGCTCCCCTCGAGCGGGCAATCCGCAAAGCGGCCATCGCCGTGGAACCAGTCGCCCAACCATCGTCAACGACCACTACCGTGCGGCCCTGCAGCATCACCGGAAGCAGGTGCCCCCTGTACTCCGCGACGCGTCGCTCCACTTCACGCTGCTCCCTGCGCACGATGGACTCCACCGTGGCCTCGGGCAGGCCCAAACCCATCGTGACTAAGTCATCGATGAACCGAGTGTCGTCTTCACCGACAGCGCCGAAGGCAAACTCCGGGTGTCCTGGCGCCCCGAGTTTGCGCACCACCATGACATCGCAGGGCGCCTCTAACTGCGCCGCCACGCGCGCCGCCACTGGCATACCGCCGCGAGGCAGCCCCAAAACGACGGGTCGCTCTCGTTTCAGATGCAACAGGCGCTCTGCCAACTTAACTCCTGCATCATCGCGGTCGCGAAACACTGTTGCACTGAGCGCTCCACCGGTTCTCACACTGCCACCTCTCACAGTCCACTCGGATATGTCTCAGGGGGTTCGCCCCGGTCCCACTTCTCAGTGCGCTCTAACGGTTCCAAGGCACTGGTTCGATCGATGTGCACAACGGCGTCGAACTGGTCAGCCATGTTCGCTTGGAAGTAATGGCTCATCCGCTCGGTGTGGGGTCGATACACCACTCCGATGGCTCGCTCTAATCGCGGAACGGACAGCACATCGTGAACACGCTGCCCGTGGGTGCTGATCCAGTAGTTGGGAAGCCCCACTCCGTGCAGCAACGCCTCGTGACTTTCATCCAGCGCAGGGTTGACGCGCATCCGCTCCGGCTGATTGCCCCAGTCGGTGGCCGCCGTGACGGATCCGTCATAGGTGCTGAACCCGATGAGGAACGACTCTGAACCATGCCGTTGGCGAACGAGTTGGCCGATGTTGAATTCACCGCGATGACTCATGGCCGTGGCCCGTGCATCACCAATGTGCGAGTTGTGCTCCCACACCACCACCTTGGCGTGCCCGAACTGCCGATCCAGATGCCCGATGAGTGATTCCAGCGTGGCGGCCATGTGTCGATCACGAAGATTCCAGGAAGACACCGTGGCCCGATACATCTGCTGGTAGTACTCCTCGGCATCGCGCACCACAACCGCGTTCTGCTCGGCATCAAACTGGGCATCTTCGGCGGCTAGGCCATCACTGCGCAGGTAGTGCTCAGCAAGGCGTCGCAGCTCCACCAACTGTTCAACGACTTCGTTTTCGCATGGCAGGGCACGCTGCGCTGCCACTGAATAGCCGTAGGCATGACCATTGGCACCCACATGGTCAAAGCAGCTGTACCGCGCCCTAGCTCGTTGCGCCTCGGCCGGATCGACGGCATCGAGGTAGCCGATCACTGAGGAAATGGAGGCGCGCAGGCTGTACAAGTCCAAGCCATAGAAGCGAGCCTTGCGCTCCTGACCTGTCTGGGCATCGTTGCGCTCACGCATCCACTGCACGAAATGCAGCACCTCGCGGTTGCGCCACATCCATGATGGAAATCGGCCGAAACCGCGTAGCGCCGTCTCAGCATCCGGGTCAGCGGTGATGCCCAGTGCGTATCGATTGATGCGATAGGCATCGGGCCAGTCGCCCTCGACGGCCACGGCCGTGAAGCCCTTTTCCTCAATCAGCCGCTGGGTAATCCGCACGCGCTCTCGGTAGAACTCATGTGTGCCGTGTGAGGCCTCACCGATCATGACCAAGCGGCGATCCCCGATCAAGCCCATCAGGCCGTCATAGTCCTGATGGTCATCGGTCAGGGGATGTGCGGCTGCTGCGATGACATCGGTGGGCCGACTCATTGCCACTTTCAACGACATGGCGCTCACGCTAGGCAGTTGCTGATGCATTGCTCAGTGCCGAACGCCATCTGTGCTGCCGACGAACGCCCCTGCCATCACCCGTAGGAGCCGCATACGGTCGAAGAGACCACCATCGTTATTGACTGAAAGCGAGTCGTCATGAGCACTTTGACCAGATACACCACACCGTCGTCGTTGGCGGATTGGGCGTTTCGAGACATTCCACAGTTCGTGCGTGGTCTTGAGTGGCCCGAGATTGATGCGTGGACCGACCGTGATGGCATGCGGGTAGAAGAGTTTCGCGAGAACGGCGACTTGATCGTTCGCGCTGAAGTTCCAGGAATTGATCCCGACAAGGATGTTGAAATCACTGTCGCCGACCACTCGCTGTGCATCCGGGTGGAGCGCAAAGAGCGTGATGAGCAGGAGCGCAAAGGCTTCTACCGCTCAGAGTTCCGCTACGGACAGTTCACCCGGCAGATCGCATTGCCAGCTGGCTTTGACGAAAAGGACATCAAAGCCCACTACAAGGACGGAATCCTTGAGGTGAAGTTGCCGATTGGTGCGACTGAGTCACCCGCCCACCGCATTCAGGTAGAGCGCGACTAACGACTCGCGGGTTGCCAAGGTTCCACGCGGTACCCCAGCGTCGTGCGACGCGGGCCAAGGCACTCGACGATGTGCAGCCCTTGGGCATCCCATCGATAGATCGCCAGTTGACCGTGCTGGGCACCGATCCACAGCGCCTGCTGCTCGTCGACACCGTCGTGCAGCAAGAACCCCGCCTCCGGGCCCCAGGGGTGCGCCGGATCGGTGCCCGCGCCATCGCAGGGTGCCCACGAAATCCCCATGGCGGAGAGTTGGTGTTGCAGATGACTGTTGCGATCGTCGTTGGCGCCGGACAATTCCTCACCGCTTAAGGGGTTGTGGGCGGTAAGGATGAATGCCGGGCGCTCCAGTGGGAACTCGCCGGTTACTTCTCCTGACCCGTCCGCGGTCACCGATACATCAAATGGCGAACCGACCATCAAGGTGGTCCTGGCATAACCAGCCCATGCTTGTTGAGTGCGCAAGCAGATCGTCATGCGATCGACTAATCCGAGCAGTACCGCACCGATGCCCTGCGGATGACCAGCAAAGCGCTCATGGAACAACTCGCCCAGGGTGCGATAGAACCCCACCGTGTGGTCTGCAGTGGGCGCATTGAACAGGCTCATCACATCGCGCCCGGCCTCAAGATCAGCGACGATCGCTCGCGCATTGGAGACCTTGTCCGCCCAACTGACCACCAATGCCGCATCATCGGCCTGCCTCATACGACCGAGGTAGTCGCGTTTGCGCAGTTCCCAGGTCTCTGGGTTGCGTGGCTGCCCCGGGGCACCATCTGTGCAGTGCTGAACGATGGCCAACACTCGCGGACCAAAGAGTTGTTCAATGTCGCGATCCAGACCACTGTCGATGTCTTCTAAGACATCGTGCAGAAGTGCCGCTACCGCGATCTCCTCAACTTCTGCTGCACTCCACTGAGGAGCCGACCAGCCTGCAGCAGCACTCCATGCCAGCGAGGAGGTCTCAAGAAGATGTGTGAGGTAGGGGATCCGTGGCTCTTCGGCAAAAGCCCGTCGAAAGTGGCTGCGGTGCTTATCAGCCGCCCACACCAGCGCCTCGTCATACATCACAGAGTGGGCG
>DPWC01000027.1 GCA_003529305.1 Actinomycetota bacterium | reverse complement strand
GCATTGACGATGCCGCCATCAGGGCGTGGGAACGCTGTCACGAAGGCCTCGCCGGCGCCGCACCCGATCTTGTGGTGGTTCTGGTTGCCGGTGCATCCCCGGAAAGCGCCGAGAAGGCTCTGTTGGCCGTCAATGAGCGTGCTTCCGCCCGCGTCGTCTTAGGTGCCAGCAGTGATGGTGTGGTCACGGCCTCGCCGGTCGTCGGGGGTGAGCCAGCAGTATCCGTGTGGGCGGCTTGCCTGCCCGAGGCCCAGCTTCGGACATTTCACCTGGAGGTGATGCGAACCTCCGACCATCTGGCAGTGGTGGGTCTGCCCGCTCGAAGCAGTACCGATCACTGTGCCCTGTTACTGGCCGATCCCTGGTCCTTTCCGGCCCGAGCATTTGTCGATGGCGCGGTGGCGGCACTCGATGATCTACCGCTGCTGGGTGGGTTAGCCGGTGGCCTTGCTCCTGGTTCGGCCCGCATGCTGATTGACGGCCGAGTGGTCAATCGCGGTGCGGTCGGAGTCATGATCGGCGGGGTGAGAGTGCGGGCGGCGGTGGCGCATTCCACGCGACCGGTGGGTCCAGCATTAACGGTCACGCGAGCCAGCGAAGACATGGTGATCGAACTGGCCGGCAGTCCGGCCGCGGAAGTCATTGACCGTGTGGTTGCCGCCCTACCTGGTCACGACCAAGCCTTGGCTTCTGCTGGGCTCCTCATGGGTGTAGTTCTCGATGAGTACGCCGATGAACATGGCCAGGGTGATTTCGCTGTTCAGCCAGTGCTGGAGGTGGATCGCCGCACGGGGCGGGCTTATGTCGCCGAACCCATTCCCATTGGCACCACGGTGCATCTGCATGTGGTGGATCCCGAGGCCGCTCGCAGCGAGATCGCCCAAGCCTCGCGCGCCGCAGCGCAGTCCGGTGCCCAAGGCGTTCTGGTGTTTTATGGGTCCCCTCGCGGGCCACTGTCTGGCGACGCTCAAGGCGATGTGCTGAGTGTGCGGCGCGAACTCGCATGTGATGGCGTGACAGCCATGGTCACGCACGGCAGCATCGGTCCGGTGGGTCAGGGCAATCGACTGTTGGGTTTTGCCACGACGATGCTGATCGTTCCTAACTCCTGACACCGACTTCCTCGCGCTCGCCGAGCTGAATCTCTTTGAGAAACAGCGACAAGATAAACGCCACCAGCACCACGGGAATGGCCCACAGGAAAACCTTCTGGAGGGCGTCGACGAAACCTTGGATCACCTCGGTTTGAATCGCCGGCGGCAGTGCCTTGATGGCACTCGGCGCCCCCGTGATGCGATCGGCACTCAGGCGGCCGGGCACCCCTCGCGGGAATGAAGCCAGCAGACTTGCGGTGAGCTGACTCACCAGAATCGTGCCGAAGACGGCGATGCCAAAGGTGCCACCCATCTGACGCATGAAAGTCGCCGTCGAGGTCGCCACCCCGATGTCGCGTCGTTCCACAGCGTTCTGACCGGCCAGCACCAGCACTTGAGTGGAGTTGCCGAAGCCGTATCCCAGGAGCAACAGGGGCAGGCTGTAGGCCAGCATCGTCGAATACTGGTCAATACGGGACAGTCCGATGAGTGCCACCACGACCAGACCGAGTCCCATCACTGGGAACATCTTGTAGCGACCCCAGCGCGTGATCAGTCGCCCGGAAGAGATCGACCCAATCAGCAGGCCAGTGATGATCGGCAGAGTGTGCAATCCGGCGATGGTCGGGCTCTGCCGCTGCACGATCTGCAAATAAATCGGCATGTAGATGATGGCGCCGAACAGGCCAAGGCCGCCGAAGAAGGTGCAGGCCCCGGCCACGGTGAAGACCCGATTGCGGAATATCCGGGTGGGCAGGATCGGGTCGTCGCTGACCATCTCGTGTCGTAGGAATATGCCGAAGAGGGCCAGAGCAGCCACGACGACCGCGATCGAAGTCGGCGACTGCCAGCCCCACACTCGACCGCGCTCAAGCCAGATCAGCAGCGCCACGGTCCAGGCCACGAGAAGGCCGGCCCCCAGCAGATCGATGCGATGAACATCCCCGTGCATGTTCTTCTTGAGTACCCGATCGATGGCGATGAAGGCCACGATGCCGATCGGCACATTGATGTAGAAGATGCCTCGCCACGACAGGCTGTCAACGAAGAAACCGCCCAGAAGTGGTCCGATCACACTGGCGACACCAAAGACGGCTCCGAAGTAGCCGGCATACCGACCGCGTTCGCGCGGCGGGATGATGTCGCCAAGGATGGCAAAGCCCATGGTGAGCAATCCGCCGCCACCGAATCCTTGGATCAGTCGCGCGCCGATGAGCATCGGCATGTTCTGGGCCAACCCACACAGCATGGAGCCGGCGAGGAACAGCACGATGGCTGCTTGGTAGGTCCTCTTGCGGCCGTATTTGTCGGAGATTGGTCCGTACACGGCTGCCGATGCCGTTGAGGCCAGCAGGTAGGCGGTCACGACCCAGGGCAGTTGCTCAATGCGGCCGAGATCGCCCACGATCGTGGGCAATGCGGTAGCCACGATGGTTTGGTCCAAGGCGCCCAGCATCGTGCCGGTCATCAAACCGGCCAGGATGACCATGATCTGGCGATGCGTTAAAGGAAAGTCGGAATCCGCTCTGTCGGCAGACTGCTGGGCGGGGGTGGTCATGAGGCGTTCTCCAGATCGTGCGCCAAGCGCTTGAGCAGTTCGCCAAGTTGGTGTCGATCTTTGCTGCTCCAACTCGACAACGCGGAGTCCAAAGTGGCTGCCCGGTTCGCCAGTACATCCAGCAACGCTTGACGCCCGTGGGCTGTCGGCGCGACCCGGCGGCATCGGCGGTCACCTTCGTCGGCGAGGCGTTCGAGGGGCCCGTCCTCCTCGAGGCGACTGAGGTGCCGACTCACGGTGGACAGATCAAGGTGCAGTTCAGTGGCGATGTCGGAGGGGCGGGCAGGGGCTAGTCGATCCGCAGCAGCCAAGACGACCGTGGCTGCCGGCTCGATGGCGTCGGTGCCGCGCGTTCGACGGGTATGCCGGACCACATCGAACAGGGTCAACGCCAAATCCAAAGTGGTCCGGGGGTCGACTTCGGAGCGCGCTTGACGAGACAGGGGGGGTGTTGTAGTTGCTTGCGCCATGCAAGTAGTCTAGCGGGCATGTCAACAGCCATCTCGGCGCGGGGCTTGGTCAAGCGCTATGGAGCGGTGACGGCCCTCGATGGGCTGGATCTGGATGTTCCTGAGGGCACCGTGCTGGGCTTGTTGGGACCCAATGGTGCGGGCAAAACCACAGCGGTGCGCATCTTCGCGACCCTGCTGACAGCGGACGCCGGTGAGGTTCGCGTAGCAGACATTGATGTGCGTCGTGAACCGAACAAGGTGCGTCGAGTCATTGGGTTGACGGGCCAGTACGCCGGGGTGGACGAAAATCTCACGGGGCGTGAAAACCTCGAGATGGTCGGGGGCCTGTACCACCTGGAGCGCCAGTGGGTCCGACACCGAGCAAGCGAGCTTCTTGAGCGCTTCGCTTTGGTCGAGGCGGCGAATCGACCGTTAAAGACTTACTCAGGCGGAATGCGGCGACGACTGGATTTGGCGGCCAGCCTTGTGGCCAAGCCGGCCATTCTCTTTCTGGACGAACCCACCACGGGGTTGGATCCACGGTCGCGGCTGGACCTGTGGGCGGTCATTGAGGATCTGGTGGCCGAAGGCACCACGGTTCTGCTGACGACGCAGTACCTCGATGAAGCCGACCGGCTCGCTGACGACATTGTGGTGATTGATCAGGGGCGAGCGATCGCTCAGGGAAGTAGCGATGAACTGAAGGACCGCGTGGGTGGTGATCGCGTTGAGGTCGTGGCCCGCAGTATGGATCAATTGGCGGACATTGAGAAGGCGTTGGCGTCCATCGCTCGAGGCTCGGCGGTCATCGACCCTGACCAACGCACGGTGGTCGTGCCAGTGACCGGTGGCACGGGGACGCTTCTTGAGGCCCTGCGGGTATTGGATTCGGCAGGTCTGCATCTAGACGACATCGCGTTGCGGCGCCCCACTTTGGACGATGTCTTCTTGTCCTTGACCGGCCACGCTGCGCAGGCCAGCCAGGAGGGGTCATGACATCGCCATCGGTAAGTGCCGAGCCCACGCGAGCGCGCAGACCGCTGTGGGGATGGGCATTCCATGACGGCTGGATCGTGGCGCTGCGTGATCTGCGCAAGCTGCCTCGTGTGCCGGAGATCTGGTTCTTCGCCCTCATCCAGCCGGTGATCTTCGTGTTGCTCTTCGCGTTTGTCTTCGGTGGTGCTATTCCGGTGGAAGGTGGCAGCTACCGCGAATTCCTGATGGCTGGCATCTTTGCGCAGACCATCGGCTTCAATAGTGCGAACACCACCGTGGGATTGGCAGATGACCTCACGAAGGGAATCTTGGACCGGTTCCGCTCGCTGCCTATGTCCAGCAGTGCCGTCGTGCTGGGTCGCACGACTTCGGACATTGTTCGCGGCCTGATCACCCTGATCGTGTTGATCTTCACGGGGCTGGCGGTGGGCTGGCGCATTCACAACGGGTTGCCCAAGGCTGTGCTGGCAGTCGCCTTGCTCTTGTTCTTTGGTTTCGCGCTCTCGTGGATCGCCGCCTGGATCGGCCTGTATATGCCCAATACCGAGGTAGCGAACACCGCAGGGTTGATCTGGCTGTTCCCCCTGACCTTCCTCAGCAATTCCTTTGTGCCGCTGGACACCTACCCAGCGTGGTTGCAAACGATCGCTGAGTGGAATCCCCTGTCCTCGGTGGTGCTGGCCATGCGACAGCTCTTTGGCAACCCTGTCGGTCCGCCGGTCGGGGGCTTTCCGCAAACGCAGCCGTTCGCCTATTCGTTGCTGGCGTGTGTGGTGATCTTGCTGGTGTTCGTTCCGCTGGCGGTTCGTAAGTATCGGCGGTCGTCGGCGCGCTGACTAGTGATATCAGCCGGTGTATGGCTCGACGGCCACGACTTCAAGACTGATGGTGCGCCCGTTGGGTGCGCTGTAGGACGCCGAATCGCCAACTTCGCGGCCGAGCACGGCACTGCCCATCGG
>DPWC01000057.1 GCA_003529305.1 Actinomycetota bacterium | reverse complement strand
GAGACCTCGTGGTCATCATGGTCAGCGGAGGCCGCGACCTCCGCCAAGGCAGTTCGAGTGCGTTCGATCGCTTCAGCTGCGCTGGCCTCCCACGCTTCGATGCGCTGATGGGCCAACAGCGAGGCATCGGTCGACGACAGCACGCGTTGAGTCAACCCGGCCAGGGCGGTATAGACATCTGAGCGAAGGGCGAATCTGGCCGTGGCCTCCCAGTGGTCATCGCGGCTCAAGCCGGTAACTCGGGTGAGAAGTTCGTCGATGCCGTAACTGTCCGCCACATCGAAGTAGACCTGAGCAGTAGTCAGCACGGGAGTCCCCGTTGCTTCTGCCACCTGCGCTATGTCCAACGCGGCAAAGAGATCCAGAAGGATCGCAACCCGTTCGGCCAATGGTGATGGAGCGCCTAAAGCGATGAGTTCATCGGCCCGGGCCCGATAACGGGCGTACTCGCCGCCCTTGATCAGGTCCGCGGTGACCTCCGCCAGCTCACTGACTATCGGGGCGAAGCGCTGAACCTCGGCCGTGACATCAATCTGGACTGAGCGGTTTTGCAGGAACCAGCGAGTCGCCCGATCCAGCAGACGACGAATGTCCAGATGCATCGCCAGTTGCGCATCCATCGGTACCTCATCGGCGCTGTCGGCCAGTTGCTGCCACAGTTCATTGAGGCCAAAGACGCCAATGGCGACTACTGCCGCTCGAGCAAGGGCGGCGGCATCCGCTGAAGTCTCCTCACGAGCTCGAAACTCGAAACTGATTCCTCCCCTGTTGACCATGTCATTGGCCACCGCCATCGCGACAATCTCGCGGTGGAGCGCATGGCGTGTCAGGCGGTCGGAAAAACGCTGCCGCATCGTCTCCGGGAAGTACGCGGCGAGCCAGTCGCCCGACCACGCCTCATCAGGAACGGTGGTGGCCAGTAGTTCGCGCGTCAAACTGATCTTTGCGTGGGCTGACAACACACTGAGCTCAGGCGTAGTAAGACCCATACCGCCAGCAGCAAGTTCTGCAAAGCCCATGTCATCGGGCAAGCCCTCGACCACTCGGTCAAGATGCAGCGTCTCTTCCCAGTGCGCAACAAGTCGTCGGTGCACGCCGATCATGAGGCCAGCCTGAGCACTGGAGATTTGCAGCAGTTGGTTTTGTCGAATGTTGTCGCGAAGCACCATCGTGGCGACCTCGTCAGTGACGGCATGAAGCAGGTCGTGGCGCTGCTTTGCCGTGAGGTCCGAATCCCGCACCGCAGCATCCAGAAGAATCTTGATGTTGACTTCATGGTCACTGGTATCAACGCCGGCACTGTTGTCAATGGCATCGGTGTTCAGCAGCACACCAGAGCGAGCGGCCTCGATACGACCGGCCTGGGTCATCCCCAGATTTCCACCCTCAGCGACAACGGCGCATCGCAGTTGCTCGCCATCAATGCGCAGCGCATCGTTGGCCTTATCACCGACTTGCAAATGACTCTCCGTGCGCGCTTTGACATAGGTGCCAATGCCGCCGTTGAACAACAAGTCGACAGGTGCCTGCAGCAGAGCGCGGATGAGCTCGGCCGGCGTCATCTGAGTCACGCTCTCGGCCATTCCCAGTGCATGACGCATAGGTGCGGTGATCGTCACGGACTTCGCCGTTCGCGGAAAAACGCCACCGCCGTCGCTGATCAAGGAGGCGTCGTAGTCCGCCCACGACGAGCCAGACAGGGCGAACAACCGCTGGCGCTCAACGAACGAGGGTTCAGCATCAGGTGTGGGATCGATGAACACATGCCGGTGATCAAAGGCGGCAACCAGTCGAATATGCGGGCTCAACAACATGGCATTGCCGAAAACATCACCAGACATATCACCGATCCCGACAACGGTGAAATCCTTCTGCGTTGTATCCACGCCCCGAAGACGAAAATGCGCCTTCACTGATTCCCAGGCGCCACGAGCCGTGATACCCATGGCCTTGTGGTCATAGCCCTCTGACCCGCCTGATGCGAAGGCATCTCCCAGCCAGAACCCATACCGCAGGGCGATCGCATTCGCGGTGTCGGAGAACGAGGCGGTTCCCTTGTCGGCGGCGACAACAAGGTACGAATCGTCCTCGTCATGGCGCACCACATCTACCGGCGGCACGACCTCCGCGCCCACCCTGTTGTCTGTGATGTCGAGCAGTCCTTCAACAAAAGAGGTGTAGCACGCGAGAGCTTCACGGGCCATCGCCTGCTTGCCGTCTGATTCCGGAGGAGGTTGCTTGACGACGAATCCGCCCTTGGCTCCGGTCGGCACAATCACGGCGTTCTTGACCGTCTGCGCCTTCACCAACCCCAAGATCTCGGTGCGAAAATCTTCGCGGCGATCAGACCATCGCAAACCGCCTCGCGCGACCGAACCAAAGCGCAGGTGCACCCCTTCGACGCGCGGTGAACAGACCCAGATTTCGTGGTGCGGCAATGGCAGCGGCAGGCCCACTACACGCGCAGGGTCAAGCTTGATGCTGAGGTGCTCGCGATGATGCCCCTCGACATTGCGCTGGTACCAGTTGGTCCGTTCCGTTGCCTTGATCAACGCCAACATCGTGCGGATGATGCGATCGAAATCCAATGAGGGCACCAAATCCAGCGCCGTCACGATGCGCTGCTCGATCTCCTCTTGCGCGCGGACACGATCTAAGTGCTGGCTAGGGTCGAATCGGGTGTGAAACAGCTGCACCAGATCGGTGGCGATGGTGGATTGCGCTGATACCGCCTGCTCGATGTATTCCTGGCTGTAGGTGGTGCCGGTCTGTCTCAGATACCTCGCATAGGTACGCAAGATGGCGGCTTCCCGCCAGGTAATCCCAGCGACCAGCACGAGCGCGTTGAACCCATCGGATTCCGCGCGACCGGACCACACTGCGCGGAAGGCGTCCTGAAAGCGCGCATCTAGGTCTGCGCTCACACCAGGCTGATCTGCCGGCAGCGAGAAACCGAAATCGTGTATCCAGATGTCCATGCCGTCATGCCGCTGCACGCAATACGGCCGCTCGTCGACAACCTCAGCACCGAGGCGAGCAAGGATCGGCAGCGCAACTGACAGCGAGATTGCTTGCTCAGCGCTGAGGACTTTGAATCGGCGTTGTCCGGCGCTTGCCCCAAAGGGTTCATACAAACTCAGCGCCAAATCACCCGGCGCTACGAGAGAGTCGATGTGGCCAAGATCAACTACCGCCGCCCGGGCATCGAAGTCCTGCTTGTAGGACTCAGGAAAGGCACGGTCATACAACTTCGCTAGGTGGGCCGCACGCTGCTCACCGAAGGCGTCTACCAAGTGGTCAACAAGGTCGTCGTCCCATGATCGGGTGGCATGCTCTACTCGAAGCTCTAGGTCCTCGACATCAATGTCGGGAAGGCGCTGACCCTTAGGCACTCGCACAATGAAGTGCAAGCGCGCAAGCACTGATTCGGAGACTCTGGCGGTGTAGTCGATGGTTTCGCCGAGGAATGAGGCGATCAGTTCCCGCTCAATGGCGTGACGGACACTGGTGGAATAACGATCACGCGGCAAATACACCAACACTGAAACGAAACGGGCGTAGTCATCGGGGCGAAC
>DPWC01000035.1 GCA_003529305.1 Actinomycetota bacterium | reverse complement strand
GTTTCCTCGCCGCAGATGTAGGCACCAGCGCCACAGTGCACCGTCAGTTCGAGGTCAAATCCTGAGCCGTGGATGTTGCTGCCCAGTTCGCCGTTGGCGTAGGCCTCGGTGACAGCAGTCATCAAGCGTCGCGCCACATGCGGCACTTCACCGCGGATATAGATGAAGGCGTGGTTGGCGCGAATGGCGTAAGAGCCGATGATGACGCCTTCGACCAGAGCATGCGGGTTGGCCATCATCAACGGGATGTCTTTGCAAGTGCCCGGCTCAGACTCGTCGGCGTTGACCACGAAGTAGTGCGGCTTGTTATCGCCCTGCGGAATGAATCCCCACTTCACGCCGGTGGGAAATCCTGCACCGCCTCGGCCGCGCAGGCCGGAGTCCTTCACCGCACCAATGACATCGTCGGGCTGCATCTGAGTCAGAGCGCGACGGGCACCCTGATAACCACCGTGTCGGGTGTAACCGGCATAGGTGTGGGCGTCGGGCTCATCCCAGTGAGCCGACAGCACGGGCGTCAGGGTTGGCATCAGGCACCACTTCCCGATGACGCGGCTCCGCCGCTGGCAGGGGGCTGGGCTGGAACGGCATCGCCACGCTGCTTAGCCACCGACAGTCCCAGCAACGACGCCGGACCAGCGGTCGGGCCTTCACCGGCCTTGCCGTCGTCGAAGCCGGCGAGCAGGCGCTCAGTGTCGCGCCACGAGGTGATCACCGGGCCGCGGGTACTGCGCACTTCGCGCCCCGCTTGCAGGTCATCCATCAACGCCACCGCTGATGTCGGCGTCTGGTTGTCGAAGAACTCCCAGTCAATGGTCATCACAGGAGCGAAGTCGCACGCGGCCTGGCACTCAATGTGCTCCAAAGTAATCGCGCCGTCGGCCGTGGTCTGGTCGTTGCCGATGCCAAGGTGTTCCTTCACGCGAGCGAACACGGCGTCACCACCCATGATCGCGCAGAGGCTGTTGGTGCAGACGCCCACATGGTGCGTGCCTTGGGGACGACGCTTGTACATCGTGTAGAAGGTGGCAACGGCCGTGACTTCGGCGGCAGTCAGACCCAACTCTTCGGCGCACATCTCGATGCCGGCAGGACTGACATAGCCCTCCTCCGATTGCACCAGGTGCAACATCGGCAGCAGTGCTGATCGTGGCCGGGGGTAGCGCGCCATGATCTGGCGCATCTCCTCGCGCGTGGTGTCTGTCAATGGCACTAGCGGTCCACCCCACCCATCACTGGATCGATGCTGGCCACGGCAGCCACGACATCGGCGACCTGTGCGCCTTCGCACATCGCCGCGACGGCCTGCAAGTTGGTGAAACTGGGGTCACGGAAGTGCACGCGATACGGCCGCGTTCCCCCATCGCTGACCACATGCACTCCCAGCTCGCCGCGCGGCGACTCCACAGCCGCATACGCCGTCCCGGCGGGCACCCGGAAGCCTTCGGTGACCAGCTTGAAGTGATGGATCAGCGCCTCCATGGAGGTGCCCATGATCTGTCGAATGTGCTCCAGGCTGTTGCCGGTGCCGTCAGCGCCGTGAGCCAGTTGTGCCGGCCAGGCGATCTTCTTGTCGGCCACCATCACCGGACCAGGGCGAAGACGATCAAGGCACTGCTCGACGATCTTCATCGACTCGTGCATCTCGGCAATGCGGATAAGGAATCTGGCGTACGCATCTGCTCCGGACTGCACCGGCACATCGAACTCGTAGGTCTCGTACCCGCAGTAGGGCTGGGTCTTGCGCAGGTCGTGCGGCAGTCCGGTGGACCGCAGGATCGGACCCGTGATGCCCAACGCCATGCAGCCGGTCAGATCCAAGGAGCCGACACCAACGGTCCGGCCCTTCCAGATCGTGTTGTCCACGAGCAGGTCGGCGGTGTCCTTGAGTCGCTTGGGCAGCAGGTCGAGCAGGTCGCGGATCTTCTTCTCGGCACCTTCGGGCAGGTCCTGCGCAAGACCTCCGGGGCGAATGAAGGCGTGGTTCATCCGCAGACCCGTGATCATCTCGAAGACATCAAGCACGAGCTCGCGCTCGCGGAATCCGAAGGTCATCGCGGTGAGTGCGCCGAGTTCCATGCCACCGGTGGCTAGGCAGACCAAGTGCGATGAGATGCGGTTGAGCTCCATCAGCATGACGCGAATGACATTGGCGCGCTCAGGAATCTGGTCAGTGATCCCGAGCAGTTTCTCCACGCCCAAGCAGTAGGCCGTCTCATTAAAGAATGGTGAGAGGTAGTCCATACGCGTCACGAAGGTGACGCCCTGCGTCCAGTTACGGAACTCCATGTTCTTCTCGATGCCGGTATGCAGGTAACCGATTCCGCACCGAGCTTCTGTGACTGTTTCGCCGTCAAGCTCGAGGATCAGCCGCAAAACACCATGGGTGGAGGGATGCTGCGGACCCATGTTGACCACGATGCGCTCGTGCTTGGGAGTGCTCGAGAGGTCATCGACCAGGGCATCCCAGTCATTCCCGGTGACGGTGTACACCGGGCCTTCAGTGGTCACGCGCTCGTCCGCGAAGTCAGTACTCATCAGGTGTACGCCCGTCGCTGATCCGGCGGATCGACCTGCGCACCCTTGAACTCCACCGGGAT
>DPWC01000196.1 GCA_003529305.1 Actinomycetota bacterium | reverse complement strand
GCCGATGAGTGCCCACTTCACTGCCACGCAGCGCACCCGCAATCGACTGCTGCCGCTGCTGGTGGTGCTTGGGCCCGGCTTGCTCGCTGGCCTGTCTGATGACGACCCCGCCGGGATCACCACCTATTCGGTGCTGGGGGGGAAGTACGGCTACCAACTGCTGTGGGTGCTGTTGCTGTCCACCATCGCCTTGGTGGTGTTTCACTCGCTCGGCGCGCGCATGGGGGTGGTCACTGGCGAGGGCCTGATCGGCCTGGTGCGGCAGCGCTACGGCGTGCGCTTGGCCGCGGTGGCACTAGGAGCGTTGGTCCTGGCCAACCTGGGTACCACTTGTGCCGAGTTCGCGGGGCTGGCCGCAGGTTTCGAACTGTTCGGCATCCCACGCTGGGTTAGCGTGCCCACCGCGGCCGTCGTGATCTCGTTGCTGGTGCTGCGCGGCAGCTTTAGTCGCATCGAACGATTCTTGATGGCACTGGCCACCGTGTTCGTGGCCTACATCGCCGCCGGGTTTCTGGCGCACCCAAACTGGGGTGAGGCCGCGCGCGGACTGGTGGTGCCCTCCATGCCGCTGAACCGCGACGCCATCTACCTCGCCACTGCCACCTTGGGCACCACCCTGGCGCCGTGGGGGTTGAGCTTTATCCAGTCCTACGCGGTGGATAAGAAACTCATGCCCGCCGATCTGCGCTTCGAACGCATCGATGTGGTTACCGGCGCGCTACTGACCGGGGTGATTGGACTGTTCGTGGTGGTCTCGTGCGCGGCCACCTTGCATGCCAGCGGAACCTCGATCGAGACCGCAGCCGATGCCGCTCAGGCACTCGAGCCCCTCGCCGGCTCAGCAGCGGCCACCTTGTTTGGTGTCGGCCTGATCGGGGCCGCCGTGCTGGCAGCCGCCGTGTTACCGCTGTCCACGGCCTACTCGATCACCGAGTTCACGGGCTCTGAAGCAGCACTGAACGACTCGTTCACTCAGGCCCGCGCCT
Organism: Actinomycetota bacterium; assembly: GCA_003529305.1. Lineage (GTDB taxonomy): Bacteria > Actinomycetota > Actinomycetes > UBA12327 > UBA12327 > UBA12327. The sequence continues at coordinate 1,965 of DPWC01000196.1, read as the reverse complement.
TTTATCTGAGCTACGGCGCGATCATCGCCATCGGTGCAGGGTTAGTGCTGATCCCTGGTGCCCCACTGATCGCGATCTTGGTGGCCACACAGGTACTCAACGCCGTGTTACTGCTGCCACTGCTGGCGTTCATGGTGGCCATCTCACGGGATCGCCACCTGATGGGTGACTTTGTTGCTGGCCGCGCGGCCACTGCCGTTTACCTGATCACGCTGGCGCTGATCGGGGTGTGTGTCACAGCACTGCTGCTACTGGGTTAGTGCCGCGGCAGCAGAGGCCGGCCAATCTGTCAGCGCTGCTGGCTCAGGCGGTGCGCGAGTCGCCGTCGGTCGTCGTGGGGCGCACCTGCACACCCAGAAAATCCGTCAGCGGTTCGCGCTGACCTGCGCGGGCCCATGCCTCGACGAAGGCTTCTAGATCGCCGCGGCTCATCTGCAGCTGCTCGGCAAGGGCAACCAACTCGTCATTGGTGGGCAGGGCCATGGCGTTCTCCTTCCTCACTTCATGGTTCGGCTCGGGCAAGGGGGACAGGGTAGGCAGGGCGGTGTCAGGGGCTTTCGTGAGGTATCCACCGGCCCAAGACCGGGCCACTGCGCCTAGATCGCCCACGGGTATTTCCGCGTGTCGCGCACGGGTGCTTGCCTGAGGGTGGCAAAGGTTGGGGCTCATGAGGCAGGATGTTCCAAGCAGGCGCCGCATCGGCAGGCCCAGTTGGACAGTTCTTGGCTGTGAGGACGCAGGGGAAGACGCACCTCACGGCACAGAAAGGATCCACTGATGGCCCACGGCGTTGTCTTTATTCATGCCGCTCCTACGGCGTTGGCGCCGCATGTTGAGTGGGCGATCTCCACGGTGTTGGGCACGCGCGCCGATCTGGATTGGACGCCGCAGGCCGCCGCCCCTGGGCATGTGCGCTGCGAGTTCACCTGGGAAGGCGAAGCGGGCACCGGCGCGAAGTTGGCGTCTGCCTTTCGCGGGTGGCCGCGGATGTTCTTCGAGGCGTTGGAAGATCCCTGCGAGGGTCGCGAAGGTGAACGCTTCGCCAGCACCCCCACGCTGGGGTTGTTCCGCGGCACCACCAACGCCATCGGGGACATCTTGATTCACGAGGATCGGCTGCGCGCTGCAGTAGCGCGCGCGGTGGCCGAAGATCGCGATGTGGTTGAAGAGATAGAGCGGCTGCTGGGTCAGCCGTGGGATGAAGAACTCGAACCGCTGCGCTGGGCAGGCGAAGGTGCACCGATTCGGGTGCTGCATCAGGTGGTCTAGCCAGTTCGTTGCGCAAGTCATGCAGAAGGGGCGGGTCCGTTTCGGACCCGCCCCTTCGCGTGCAGTAGTGCTTCTCGCCTAGGCGAGGGTGATGGTCATGGTCGCCACATAGCGGGCGGCCAGCTGGAAGGCCGGAACCGTGAGGTCCAGGCTCGATCCGATGTTGTACACACCACCGGTGGACTGCGTGGTGGCGTTGGTTGCCGTGCTCTTGGTGCACAGGTTCACTGTGCTGGAGAACGCTTGGGCTGCACCACCAGCAGAGGCACCCGGAGCGTTCAAGGTGTCATCGAAACCGCTGATCGCCACCTTGTTCGCATTGGTGTAGTCCCATGCCGTCGCATTGGTTGCTGCAGCACAACTCGGTGTGGCCTTCAACAAGGCATTCGACAGGGTTCCTGTCGGAGTGCCACTGAAGTTGGTCAACACCGCTGACAGCGTCCACCCGTAGGTGCCACCGCGGTTGTCCGACACCGTGATGTCGTTCAAAGTACCGGTGATCACCGTGGGCGCGAACGGTGAAGTAATCGTGCCCAAGTTGATCGTGGTGGCATCGGAGTTGACATTGCTGGTGCCCACCACCGGAGTGCTCGCCGAGGAACTCGTCGAGTTGTTGGTCGGCGTGGTGTTCACATAGGCCCGCTGTGTGAGCTGGCCCTGCAGAACCGAGACATTCACATTCTGCTTCGTGTCACA
>DPWC01000224.1 GCA_003529305.1 Actinomycetota bacterium | reverse complement strand
GATGTTGCATATGGAATTCATCCAGTTGCTGGTCGTATGCCTGGACATATGAACGTTCTCCTTGCCGAAGCAAATGTTCCTTATGAGCAGTTAGCAGAAATGGATGAAGTGAATCCAACATTCCCACAAACAGATGTTGCGCTCATCATCGGAGCTAACGATGTTGTCAATCCAGCAGCAAAGAACACGCCGGGCTGTCCGATCTACGGCATGCCGATTCTTGATGTGGACAAGGCCCGCCAAGTGGTCTTTCTCAAGCGGTCGATGCGGCCAGGTTTCGCCGGAATTGAGAACGATCTGCTGTTTCAACCACAGACCTCATTGCTCTTCGGTGATGCCAAGGACTCGCTGACCAAAGTCGTGGCCGCACTCAAAGCGCTCTAACTCCGGCACAACGGGACCTTCGGCCCGGGCCGAAGTCTGGGCAAGGTCTCGCTCGGCCTGCCACCATGGGGCCCCGACCAAGGAGGATCAGTGGGCACTGGGCTCGACATCTACGGCTACGGCGTGGACTACTACGGCTACCGCAAGAAGTTCGGCGTCTTGGTGCCGTCGACGAACACCACCGTTGAGGTGGAGTACAACGCCATGCGGCCTGAGGGTGTCATCACGGCGACCCGTCCGTGCGTGATTCCACCATTTGTCGTCACCAACGAAGAAGAGTTCGTCGGGATGGTCAAGGCCATCAGCGAAGCCACTGAACCGGGACTGCGCGATCTGCTGACGGTCAAGCCGGACCATGTGGTGTTCGGCTACTCCGCCGAAACATTTTGGGACGGCAAGCAGCGTTCGGACGCCATGTTCAAGCGCTATGACGACATCGCACAGGAGATCGCTGGGTGCGGCATCACCTTCGGTGCCCAGGCCCTCGCCGATGCTTTCGCTTTGTACCCGGGAGTGAAGAAGATCGGCGTCATCAGCCCTTATGCCCCGATCGGCAATGAGATGGTCGAGAAGTTCCTCAACGACATCGGCTACGAGGTGGCGCGCAAGGAAGGCCACAACTCTCCGGGCCCCGTTGAGATCGCCCACGAGTCTTTCGCCAAGAGCCGTGAATTGGTCAAGTTGGTGGACGGCGACGATGTTGACATGATCCTGCAGGCCGGCACCAACCTGGCGTTTGCTCCGCTGGCTGATGCTCTCGAAAAGGAATTGGGCAAGCCTGTGTTGGCGATCAACACCATCACCTGGTGGCACGCACTGCGCACGAATGGGATTCCGGACCGCATGGACGGCTTCGGATCTTTGATGCGCGAGCACTGAGTTTTCGCAGAACTCTTGCCATACCTACGGGCCGTTGTGACATTCTGACCCACCTGCTGGAACTTCCGGTGCGATCTGGTGGAGGCGCAATGGCCGTCGATGACATCGACTATGTCGTTGCTGCATGGCGCGAATCCGGTCAATGGTCAGCAGCTCCGCTACCACCGCGCGCTGCGGAGTCACTCGAGAACTTAATTCACGCTCTTCGACAACTACCGGGCGAAGGTGGAGTCATCGGGCTGGTCTCGATTGTTGAAGATGTTTTTGTGGTGCTTCGAGTCAACGGTTCGGAAGTTCGTATCTGCATGTCGGATGCCACAGCTGGCGACGACTTCGAGATCGCGGCGGAAATCGTTGACCTGGTCGGCAATCCCTTTGATGAGGATTCCGATGAGGCCCAGCCGACGGTTGTGGGCGAACTGGGCCTCTTGGCCGACTTAGGGATGAAAGCCCCTGACTTGCTAGAGCTATGCGAAGACGGCGAAGAAGAGATTGATGATGTCTTCTCCGAGATCGCTGAGACTCTCGGCTTTGCCAAGGAGTTCGAGCGGGCTCGCGAAGAAGCCGGCAGATAGTTCCTGGCCTCGCCATGACCGGTGTGCGGTCCTTTGATGCCGATGCGATGGGCCTAGCCCTCGAACAAGCGCGCCTAGCGACAGCAACTGCCGATGTTCCGGTCGGTGCCGTCGTGATTGATGCATCGGGAACGGTGTTGGGTGCGGGGTGTAACGAGCGGGAAGCCACCGGTGACCCCACCGCTCATGCGGAAGTTGTGGCATTGCGCCGAGCAGCTGAGGCGGTCGGAAGTTGGCGGCTCGATGGCAGCACGCTGGTGGTCACCTTGGAGCCGTGCACGATGTGTGCGGGAGCGGCAGTCCTAGCGAGGGTGGATCGCATCGTTTACGGGGCAACTGACCCCAAGGCCGGAGCCGTCGGCTCTTTGTGGGATGTCGTGCGTGATCGTCGACTCAATCACCGACCAGAGGTCGTTGCGGGAATTCGCGACGAGGAGTGTGCTGCTTTGCTGCGGGAGTTCTTCGGCCGCTAAGGGCACAAGCGATTCATGCAGTCGAGGGCTGCCAAGTTTCGCGACGTCGGGCCGCCTCGTAGATCGCTTCGATCTGATCGCGAGTGTGCCGCTGGGGAAGTCGCCGAAAGCGTTTGAGGACATTCATGCGATTCAAAACCAACACGCCTTCGGGCTCTTGCTTGATTGTCACATCGGGAATGAGAGAACCAGTAAGGAAGACCAACACGGGCGTGACGAAGACTGGCCAGCCGACTGCCTCTGTCAGTAGTCGCGATGCGCGCTCCCCTTCGAATCGCGAATTGCGAAGATAGGGAACAGGGTGGCCGTTTACTCGGATTGATCGTTCGCCAACCCAGACTTTGCCACCTGGGTGCATCTTTGTATTAAGTGTGAACACACCAGCGGGGCCCATCAGCATGTGGTCAATGTCTGAACCTTTGTTTCCGACAGGGACTGAGTGCAACACACGCCAGCCCTCGACCGCGAGTTCCTCAAGCTTCTTGCCGACGGTTTCTTCACCGTTTGCGCCGACCCGCCAGGCCCGTTCAGCCGTCTTGGCATCGGTGGCTCTCGCGAGAAAGTCAAAAATTCGCGATCGCT
>DPWC01000142.1 GCA_003529305.1 Actinomycetota bacterium | reverse complement strand
CTCAATGGCTCCGATGGTGACAGCGCGGCACTGGCCCTGCGACAAGGCGCCTTTGGGGCCCAGCAGCGCCTACGCGGCGGCGAGGAGCAGGCAATTCTGGAAGCCAGCGTGGACATCCGCGGAACCGAACTGGTCGTGACTCTGCGGGACAGCGGCGAGCCCGTTGGATCACCTCCCGAGGGCGTTCTGGCGCTGCTAGGAGCCGGTTTGCTGACCGCCGCCGATGTGCGTACCGACGGCCGATCCAACATCAGCGAAGTGCGCCTCCCCCTGCCCTCACACCACACCGTGCTGGACGCCGGCGACCTCCAAGTGGTGCCCGAAGACGCTGCGCCAAGCACCGACGATGTGCAGTTGCGCCCGCTGCGAGCCGACGATGCTGCGGCGCTGACCCGGGCGATCTATCGCACCTACGGCTGGTCGTATCCCAATCACTCGCTGTACTACCCCGATCGCATCGCCGCAGCCATCGCCTCGGGGCAACGCGTCGGAGAAGTAGCTATCGCTCCCGACGGCGAGATTGCTGCGCACTGGGGTGCGGTGATGGTTTCCCCTGGTGTCGCCGAGACCGGCACTACCGTCACTGACCCGCGGTTTCGCCGACGCGGTTTGGCGGGTCAGCTGGGGGTTCGACTCCTTGAGCGTTTGATCAACGATGGCGTGCGTGCCCGGCTGCGCGAACCGGTGCTGACTCATCCAGCCACTCAGCACATCGCGCTGAGTGAGGGCGCCACCATGGTGGGCGCCTATTTGAACTACACGATGCCCTATCAACAGGTCGGCATCACCGACGGTGTGATGGCGCAGCGCGGCTCGCTGTGTATCGCCTTTTCCGCGTTGACGCCGCTGCAGCCCGCAGACTTGTGGGTGCCCAAGCCCTACGAATCCTTCGTCAGCTCGATCTTGACCGCGGCATCGTGGCCCCGCACTCTGCGCACCGCGACGCCCACGGCTGAGGCGCCGAGCACTTCAACGATCACCACTGAGTTCGATGCCGACAACAAATTGGCCATCGCCGATGTTCACCTGGTAGGCCGCGACCTCGTGGATGCCATCTCGGCCACCTTGGATGACATGCGGCGCACCGGTGCGGAATTCATCGCGATCAGATTGCCGGCCTGCCAACCTGCCACTGCTACGCACGGCGCGGGTCTGACCGAACTCGGCGTGAGCTTTGCCGCCTACTTACCAGAGTTTCGCCCTCCCACGGCCGAGGATCGCGGGGATGTCGTGGTGGCCCAGTGGTTGGCCGACCCAGTGGTGGATCCGTCGGATTGGTCGTTCACCACGCCCGAGGTGGAGCAGCTCGTGACTGCCATCGTGGAGCAGGCCGCGGAGGTGGGTACTCGCACGGGCCGCCGTCAACGGCGCGCGGCGCAGCGGGCTTCGCTCCTGGCTGCTCTGGACTGATCTGCCCTGTACTGAGCTGCCCTCACGCAAGGCCCTGACCTTCGCCCTGCCTGTTGTGGACCCGCTGGTGGCCTCGGGCCCTGCCGCTACACACCGGCACTCGCGAACAGTGGAGGTGAGCGCACCGGCGCACCCGCGTCACCGCGCTGACACCACCAACCCAAGGAGACAGCAATGGGTAGCAATGAGCAGACCGCTAAACGCGCCAAGGATGCTGCTGACGCGGCTCGAGCGCAGGCTGAGGACGCTGGCAAGGCCCGCGCTGAAGAGGCCAAGTCCAAGGCTTCCAGCGCGGCGCGGGCGAACCAGAACCGCAAGTAGTGCGGTGGCGCCGACTCCGCACAACTGAGGCGGCGCCAGAATGACTGACCCCTCTGTCGGTGCGCTGTCGCATCGGCAGAGGGGAGGTCGTCAGCGCACTAGCATGGTGGACGACGGGCAATGCGTGACCGTCACTGTGCAGGTCGCTGGGGTCAGGAGGGTGCGTGCGGGTCACCGGAGCACTGCTCGCCCTGGCCGTGACAGCAGGGCTGAGCGCCTGTACCGGTGGCGCCCCGGGGAACACGATCGCGGTGACGGGCTCAGTGCTGTGGCCCAACACCCCGCAAGTGGTGTGTGACGCCCTGCCGAACTCCGATCTGGACATTCAAGACGACCAGCAGATTGTGGTGGGAACAGCGCAGTTGGCTGATCCGGTCTATGACCAGGCCGGTCGATGCACTCAGACGATGAGCGTCTCGCCGCTGCCAGTGCGAACTTCCTATGTCTTCAATGGTCCGGGTATCACCCGTGTGGTCACTGAGCAGGAATTGCGCAGTGGACCGTTGGAATTGCGCGGCAATGTCGACCAAGTCATCGGACCTGATGGACGCCCACTCCCCACACCGACAACCACACCAACGCCCACCCCCACACCGACACCAACTCCGACACCAACGCCGACGCCCACGCCCACACCGACTCCGTCGCCCACCGTTCGACCCAAGCCTCGACCCGTGCCTGCTCCGCGGGTCTTCGTAGCGCCCACCTTGCTGCAGGGGACCTTGCGCAGTTGCACCAACACCTACTCCGGTGGCACGCGCAGCTCCACTCGCGGCACCGTGGTGTGGAGTTTTTCCGGCGGAAGCAACTGGGCACCGGCCAGCGGGCGCATCGTCGGTAGCACGATCGTGGAGACCTTCCAAACCCCCTACCGGTACTTCACCTCCGATGGCACCAGTGTGAAAGATCTGGTCAGCGGCCGAACCGTCGCGCTGCTCACCCCGCGCTCCACTTGGACGCGCTACGACTTCAACGCCGTGTGCTCCTAGCCGAGCCACACCTGCCCCTGAAACCG
>DPWC01000151.1 GCA_003529305.1 Actinomycetota bacterium | reverse complement strand
GTCGGGGAAAAAGGGCTGCAGCTGCGAGGTCGTCAACATGCCCTTGTACACGATCGTGCGCGAGGACAAACTGGCGAAGTAGGTGCCGGTCTCATGCTCCGCACGCTTGCGCAAGCAAAACGCCAGGCGATCAAGTTCCAGCCCGCTGCGCTGGCCGTCAGCATCAGTAACGAACAATTGAACAAATCGCGGCTGCGTGGAGCGAGCTGTCGGCCCGACCAAGCCGTCGGTGACCGGAACATCGCGCCAGCCGAGCACACGGAGGCCCTCTTGTGCGGCAATCTTCTCGACGGCCAATACATCGGCCGCTGCTGCGTCGTCGTCCTGCGGGAGGAACGCCATGCCCACGGCATAGTGCCCCGCTGGCGGCAAACCGGCCGGCCCCACCGCTCGCATGAAGGCATCGGGCACCTGAATCAAGAGGCCCGCGCCGTCACCAGAATCAGGCTCGGCCCCCGTGGCACCGCGATGATCCATGTTCAGCAGAACGGTCAACGCCTGATCCACGATCGTCCGGGTTGGTACGCCAGACAGGTGCGCCACGAGACCAACACCGCACGCGTCATGTTCGTCGCGTCCGGAATACAGGCCCTGTGGGACCGGAGTGCTTTTCACCGTGGCGCCTCTCGTCGTCGGGCGCACGAACGCCCGATCGATGGTGGGTTTCCCGCACAGCACAACTAGAGGTTGTTCAGTGACATCGGGGTTCCGGGACGACGCTGGCCCGGGGCCTTAAGTGTAGCAACAAGATTCTGGGGGCAATTAGCCCACGGCAGAACCCGCCAGATGGCCCAAGGCGTAGGTCAGAAGGCCTGCGAACACCCCGATCGCCGCCTGCCGCACCCCGCTGTAGAGCCACCCACGCGTCGTCACGCGCGAGACCATGGCACCACAGGCAAACAAAGCTGCCACCGCGAGAGCCTGCGACACCGCGAGGGTGACTGCGTTGCTGGTTCCCAAGCCCAGCAGGTACGGCAGTAGCGGAACGAAAGCGCCCACGGCAAACGCGGCGAATGACGATGACCCAGCGACCCATGGCGAGGGCAACTCGTCAGGGTGAATGCCTACCTCGTCACGAATATGTACGGCCAACGCTTGCTCCGGATCAGCACTGATCGCTGTGGCGAAATCGGTCGCCAGCGGACGGGCCACTCCACGAGCCACATACGACTCGATCAGTTCAGCTAACTCCGCCTCGGGGCGTTCAGCCAATTCGCGTCGCTCCGATTCAATTTCGGCCAATGCTGACTCGGACTGTGCCCGCACCGACACATATTCCCCCGCCGCCATCGAAAAAGCACCGGCGGCCAAGCCCGCGAATCCGGCAAGAACAATCGAGCTTCTCGCCCCTCCTGAACTCGCCACACCACCAGCGACGCCAGCCATCAGTGCAGCATTCGAGACCAAACCGTCCATCGCGCCAAAGACTGCTGGCCGCAGCCAGCCACCAGTGACATCGCGGTGCGCATGGTGGATCTCTACGGCCTGTGGCTTGGCATCATCGTGTGACATCGCTCCTCCTTGCCTGGCCGCGAACATCGCCCTTCGTTTCCCGTCCGGGCTTTGATCGTCCCACAATCACCAGGTAGATCACCGCTCCCGCGGCGCAGATCACACTGACCCACATGTTCCACCGCAATCCGAACACGATGGCGGAGGCATCAATGCGCAACGACTCAATCCACAGTCGCCCAAGGCAATACAGCACGACATACAGACCGAAGACCCGGCCATGGCCCAGCTGTCGACGCCGATCAATCAGGACTAAAGCCACCGCGACACCCACACACCACAGTGATTCGTAGAGAAATGTCGGATGAAAGGTCTCAAAGTTGGCATAGCCAGCCGGTCGATGAGCGGAATCGATTTCCAAGGCCCATGGCAGGCTCGTCGGACGCCCGAAGAGTTCTTGATTGAACCAATTGCCAAATCGACCAATGGCTTGAGCCAACGCCAATCCCGGCGCAATGGCATCGGCGATCGGCGGCAGAGGTAAACCTCGGCGTCGAGCGCCGATCCACACGCCCACGCCGCCAAGAACCACTGCCCCCCAAATCCCCAAACCGCCCTGCCAGACATACAGCGCGCGAATAGGTTCGGCACCAGGGCCGAAATAGGACGGCCACGAAGTAAGCACGTGGTAGAGCCGACCGCCCACTATTCCGAAAGGCACCGCCCAGATCGCCAAATCAGCAATCGTTCCCGGCTGGCCACCCCGCTCGACATAGCGACGCTCGCCAACAACGATCGCCACAACGATGCCGACGATGATGGCCAGGGCATAGCCGCGCAGGGGAAACGGCCCCAGCGAGATTTCGCCACGCGCAGGACTCGGCAGGTACGCCAGAACCTGCCCGGGCGAACCGAGCACGATCAAAGGCCTACTTGCCAGCTGCCGTGATGGCAGCGGTCAACGATGCCACTGTGTACGGGCGCTTGAGCTCCTTGCCATTGAGCAGCACCGTCGGCGTAGAGGTGATCCCGCGGTCATCACCCTCGGCTTGCACGCCATTCGTCGCCCACTTGGTGTACTTCTGCGATGTCACGCACTTGGTGAATCCCGACCCAGTCAACCCGATATTGGCACCGAATTGGAGAAGCTCCTGATCGGTGTAACCCGTGCCTTCGCGAGCGGGCTGATTCTTGTACACCTCATTGTGGAACGCCAAGAACTTGCCTTCGTCGGCTGCACATCCCGAGGCGCTCGCAGCCCGCAGGGATGAGTCGGTGTTGAAGTTCTTGTCCAAGAACGACAGGGGGTGGTAAATCGCCTTGACCTTGCCCTGGAAGATGAGTTTGTCGAAAGCAGTCGCCGTGAGATCTTCGAATTGCTTGCACGCCGGACACTGGAAGTCCTCGTATAGATCGACAACGGGGATCTTCTTGTTGCTTGCAGTCACCGGCGTTGCCCAATTGCCGCCACCATTGACCGCACCACTGCCGATTTCTACGCCGAAGGTCGTGGGGTTTGCCCCCCGCGGCAACGCGCCGACATCAGATTGCTTCTTGTTTTGATTGACCACCGCCAATGCGACCAAAGCGATGAGCACAACGAGCAACGCGACGGTGCCACCGATGAAAAAGGAGCTGCGCTTGCGCTCCGCCGAACGCTGTGCGGCACGCTGAGCTTCTAACTCGGCCTGTGCGGCGGCGCGTGCGTCTTTGCCCTGCTTGCCCATCGGTGCCTCCTGCGTGATCTGAGAAAATCAGCGAACTGCGTTATGAGTTATTGGGACGCGGTGTAACACCCGCGGGTTCCGGTGCGACGGTGCCGGCGGGAGCCTCCTGCGGATCATCATCATCCATGAACTCATAGACCTTGTGCAGATGGGGCCGCGCAATGGTGTCTAGTGCCCACCGTGTTCTGGGCCACACTGCCAACCACGCGGCCAGACCCAGCAGGACAAGATCGCGGATGATCTCGCGCAGGTACTCCCACTGCTGAACATCAACCGGACTTGCCGAGGCCCCTCCGGAGTTGAAACACCCGCATTCAATGCTGATGCCACGAACCCACACCGAGATGATGCCAACGATGAAGACCACCAACAGCAGCCCAGCGATCGTCGCAGCGACGCGAGTGAACAGGCCGATCACCAGGAGCAACCCCAGAAACATCTCCAGTGGTGGCAGCGCGTAGCCGACTATTTCTGCCACAGCCGGTGGCATGACTTTGTAGGCCTTCACTGCCTTCGCCGATTGCTCCAGATCAGTGATCTTCAGGCCGCCGGCAATCAACAGCACGATGCCCAGCACCACACGAAATGCAGTCCCAGCCATCGCCCCGTGATCTTTCTCGTGCACCGGGGCACCGGTCAGCGAGAAGTCCATGACCTCAGCCTACCTGCGGGCGCCTCGCACAGCCTGCGCCAAAGCCGCAGCCAATTCACCCACCGCCGCAACGCCGGCGTCCTGCGACGGTGCATCGAGCAGGAGTCGAACAAACGCTGAACCCACGATCACTCCGTCGGCCCACTGGGCCACCTCAGCGGCCTGCTCCGGGGTGGAAACACCAAGCCCCACGGCAATGGGGACTTCGGTCAATGTGCGTACTCGCTCGACCAACCCCTGCGCCGCCGTGCCGACCTGAGTGCGAGCACCTGTAACGCCCATGGTCGACGCTGCGTAGACGAAACCGGTGGTGGCCGCAGCGACGGCACGAATCCGCACATCGGGCGACGAGGGCGCGACCAGAAACACCGTGTCGAGGCCTTCGTGCTGAGCCGCGGCCACCCACTCACCGGCTTCTTCAGGAATCAAGTCGGGGGTTATCGCCCCAGCCCCTCCTGCTGCGGCAAGGTCACGAGCAAATTGCGCGGGGCTGTAACGCTCCACCGGATTCCAATAGGTCATCACCAAAGTCGGTGCGCCGGTTGCTGCCACCCGCCCCGCAAGGGCGAGCACATCCCGCGTGCGCACACCATCTCGAAGCGCATGGTCAACGGCCTCCTGGATGACCGGACCATCCATCACGGGGTCGCTATAGGGCAGTCCGATCTCCACCACATCCACGCCGGCGGCCACCATCGCCTCCGCCGCTCGCGCGCTGGCCTCTATGGACGGGAAACCAGCGGGCAGGTACCCCACAAGCAAAGACCTGTTTTGCGTCCGCGCGATGTCGAACGCCGAGCGCACAGATCCCATACTGATGGATGACGGTGGCGACTTCGCTGAGGCTGCCTGGTCGTCGAGTTCTAAGGAACCACTCATGCGTCAGACTCACTGAACAATCCGAACCATCGAGCAGCGGTATCCACATCTTTGTCGCCGCGACCGGACAAGTTCACCAGAACGACGCCATCCGGGCCCAGTTCGCGGCCCACCACTAGGGCGCCAGCAATGGCATGAGCTGACTCGATGGCAGGGATAATTCCTTCGGTTCTACTGAGCAGCTGGAAGGCCTCCATCGCCTCGGCGTCGGTGATCGGGCGGTACTGGGCTCGGCCAAGGTCATTGAGCCACGCGTGCTCGGGGCCCCCCCCTGGGTAGTCAAGACCCGCCGAGATCGAATGCGACTCGATGGTCTGTCCGTCTTCGTCCTGCAAAAGGTAGGAACGCGTTCCATGCAGCACACCGGGAGCACCGCCAGTAATCGTGGCCGCGTGCCGACCAGTGGCCACGCCGTCGCCGCCCGCTTCGAAACCGTGCAACGCCACCCCGGCATCGTCCAGAAATGCATGGAAGATGCCGATGGCATTCGACCCGCCGCCGACGCACGCTGCCACGGCATCGGGCAATCGACCGGTCAGCGCAAGAACCTGCTGACGCGCCTCCAGACCAATGCATCGGTGAAAATCGCGCACCATCGAAGGAAAGGGATGCGGACCAGCGACGGTGCCCAACAGATAGTGCGTATCGGCGACATTGGTCACCCAGTCGCGCATGGCCTCATTGATGGCATCCTTCAGCGTGCGACTGCCAGCTGTGACGGGCACAACTTCCGCGCCAAGTAGGCGCATACGAGCCACATTGAGAGCTTGGCGCTGGGTGTCCTCCTGACCCATGTAGACCACACAGTCAAGGCCAAGCAGCGCTGCTGCCGTTGCGGTGGCGACGCCGTGCTGACCCGCGCCAGTTTCAGCGATCACTCGCGTCTTGCCCATGCGCCGAGTCAGCAGGGCTTGGCCCAGCACATTGTTGATTTTGTGCGAGCCCGTGTGATTGAGGTCTTCACGCTTCAACAGAATCTGGGCGCCCCCAGCGTGCGGTGACAACCGACGAGCATCCGTCAACGGACTGGGGCGACCGGTGTAGGTGGTCAGCAGTCTCTGCAACTCTGACTGAAACTCGGGATCGACCATCGCAGCGCGGTAGGCCTCGTCGAGTTCGTCCAGTGCGGCGATCAACGCTTCCGGTACGAATCGCCCCCCATAGGGGCCGAAGTGCCCCAGTGCATCCGGCATCGCCGTGGTTCCGCTCGAAGTCGGCGCCGCGAGTGTCGCACCATCCACGGCATCGGAGGGAGTTGTCGTCATCACGCCTCCCGGATCGATTTGCCTGCAGGGTGTGCACCAGCTGCCACCAGTTCAGCGACAGCAGCCCGGGGATCGGCGGCTGTCACCAGAGCCTCCCCTACCAGAACAGCATCGGCACCCGCAGCGGCCAGATTGATCACATCGTGCCGATCGCGCACACCGGATTCAGCGACCCGCAACACTCCCGAGGGAATGGCTGGAGCCACTGTGGCGAAGGTGTCCGGATTCACCTCAAGCGTGCGCAGATCGCGCGCATTAACACCAATGATGCGAGCACCCGCGTCGACGGCTCGGTGAACCTCGACGACATCGTGTACCTCGACCAGTGGTGTCAATCCGATGGATTCGGCCCGTTCAATCAGTGACACCAAAGCGCTCTGCTCTAGAGCCGCGACAATCAGCAGGACGAGGTCAGCGCCGTGGGCGCGGGCCTCCCAGAGTTGATAGCTGGTCACAATGAAGTCTTTGCGCAGGATGGGTATCTCCACCGCACGCCGGACCGCATCAAGGTCATCCAAGGATCCGCCGAAGCGTCGAGCTTCGGTCAAGACGCTGATGCACTGCGCCCCTCCGGCGGCATACTGCTCGGCGAGCGCCGCCGGGTCGGCGATGACGGACAAGTCCCCCTTGCTGGGACTTCGCCGCTTAACCTCGGCAATCACGCTGACACCACTGGCCGACAACGCGGCAAAGGCATCTCGCGAACCGCTGTGGGCATCCGCGAGCTTCTTCAGGTCAGCCAGCGGGACCTGCTCTTCACGCACAGCCAGATCACTGCGGACATCCGCAACGATCTGGTCCAGCACGCTCATACTGCGCTCCTACTCACGGTTTGCGTCGTGGCGCCCGACTGTGTGGAACACGGTAGAGCCTGCGGAGCAATTTCGATCAGCCCGGGGTGTTGGCCTCATCCGGTAACGGTCGATGCCAGCACAGGAACGCCGGGGATGTTACGGACTACCCAAAAGGCCAGAACAACGATGCATAGCAGCACGATCAGTGTCGTCGACGCCTGAGGAATCCGAGGTGGTGGCTGTCCCCTGCTCTCTTGCCAACCCGACCAGGCCCAGATACCCCACCGCCACAGCAGGTAGGGCAGCATCGCTACGACCAACAGGTTTCGATCGATGGCCCCAGCAAGATCTCCACGACACAAGTCAGCCAACGCTCGCAACGCGCCACAACCAGGGCAATCCCAGCCCGTAATGGCGCGAAAAGGGCACAGCGGATAGGCACCGGGCACAGCGGGATCACGAATCAGCAGACACACGGCTAAGGCGCCAGCAGCCGCGCCCACAACAACCGGACCCGCTAGTGGCGACCATGAACTCCTAGAGACCGAAGCCGCTGGAACCACTTCCCGCTCCACTGCTACCAGCAGCCACTGCGATGATCCAGAAGAACACCACGATGGGAACAATTAGTGCACCAATGACGGCAGCCACAATCGTGAAGGTTCGGGCTTGCCGTGAAGCATTTTGTGCTCCTAGAACATCACCGGCCGCCCACTTGGTATTTACCTGCGCAGCGAACACGATCGCCACGATGCCAAGGGGCCAGAAGCACAGCAAGGTGGTGACGATGGCCCACGCAAGGTAGTTCGGCGGTGGAGCAGCCACGGGCATTCCGAAGCCGGCCGGAGCGCCATAGACCGGAGGGGGTGGCGGTGGAATAGAGCCGTCGACCTCCGCCGGCGGAACCGGTGGCGGCGCGCCGCCACTCGTGGGATCAGGCATCTCTGACGAAGTACTCACTGACCCTCCTCGATCTGCGACATCACGCCGGTCATGATCTGCTCCCCCGACGGATCACGCGTCGGGCGACACCTGTCGTTTACCGAGCCCCATCATCTGTAGGACTTTGCCGACGACGACACCGAGCAACGCTACGACGGTACCGACGATCACCAGCGGTGGCTGAGCAACGATGAATCCCACGCTGCCAATCGTGCATCCCACGATGACGATGGCCACCAGGGTCCACGCAGCGACGGTATTGCCGTGGTCGTCATGCTCCTGTGACATGCCTGAACTCCCTGCTCATTAATCGCCGTGATGGTGCGGCCTTTGCACACCCTTCAACGCAGTTCGCATTGTGTCAGCGCTCCACGGTGGGGTCCACTCCATGATCCAGCGCGTCCCAGATCTGTCGTGCGTGATCCACTGATTCACCATGGCGACGGCCAGCGGCGAGCTCTGCGTCAGGCACCGATTTCGCAGCAGATGGGGTGCTGGCCCGTGCACCGCCAACAATGACGAGTAATACGCCGACGAGCGCAATTAACAACAGCAGAACGATCCAGACCACGGGCCGAATGGTCGCCGCACTCACGGCCGTGACCGTGATCGCAGTTGTCCCCGCTTGACGCACGGCGTTGAGTGGATCGAGCAGCACGCCGCCCGTGGCTACCGCGGCGACCGCAGCGACAACGGCTCCAGCTCCCGCCGCGAAGCGCCGACCAATCTGACCCATCAACACCACGCCACCGGCAACGACGAGACCGACCAACGCAGCGGCTCCAACCGAAGGAGCGCATTCCCGGCCCGAGGCACTGACGGTGATGGTCGGCAATCCCGACCGAGCCGCGCTACCGGTGATCCATACCTGACCCACCAACAACGCGATCAGCCCCGACAGAGCCGCGACCACGGCAGCCGCAGCGCCTTTGCTCCAGCGGCGCATTGCCTTATGAACTTTCCTGCTGGCGTCGACTCGAAGCAACCGCGACGGCACGCAATGCGGCGGCCGCCTTGTGTCGACATTCGGCCTCCTCCGCTGCCGCATCCGAATCGGCAACGAGCCCTGCGCCGGCCTGCACATGGGCGATACCACCTTGCAGAACGGCCGTTCGAATCGCGATGGCCGTGTCCACATCACCAGCGAAGTCCAAGTACCCCACGACACCGCCGTAGATGCCACGACGCGTTGGCTCCAGTTCCTCAATGATTTCCATGGCACGCGGTTTGGGTGCGCCGGACAAGGTGCCCGCAGGAAAGCACGCTGTCAGCACCGACAATCCGTCGTGGCCGGAGGCCACCTGACCTTCCACCGTCGAGACGATGTGCATGATGTGTGAGAAACGCTCGATGGCCATGAACTCTGACACTTCCACGGACCCAGGCACACACACTCGCCCAAGGTCGTTACGGCCCAGATCGACCAGCATCAAGTGCTCGGCGCGCTCTTTCGGGTCAGCCAAGAGTTCGCTCTCCAAAGCGCTGTCCTCGTCCGCAGTGGCGCCGCGCGGTCGACTTCCCGCAATCGGATGCATCACGGCCTTGCCAGCCTTAACCGTCACCAAGGCCTCTGGACTTGACCCGACCACATCAAATGCCGCTCGCGTCGGCGTGCCCTCAAAGCGGATCAGGTACATGTAGGGACTGGGGTTTGACCGCCGAAGTTCGGCATACACCTCGATGGCCGACGCCTGGCACGGCACGCTGAAGCGCTGACTCAGCACAATCTGAAAGGCCTCACCAGATTCAATCTCCTCTCGTGCGCGCTCCACGAGACCCTGAAAGTACTCCGCCGATTGATTGCGCTGCGCCTGTTCCATCAGCGCCTCAAGCGCTGTGGTCTCTACCGTTTCGTCGATCGGTGGCGATGCGGTCTTCTGGGCGTCACCAGGCGAGACAAACCCACCGTTTCTGATCAGGGTGGCCAGCTTGGTATCCAACGCATCCAAGCGCTCCACTGCGCCGGCCCACGCATCATCGACACGCTCGTTGGTGCCGTCATGATTCACAGCGTTGGCGATCAGCAGGACCTCATTGAGTTCGTGATCCAACACCGCTAAGTCGGTGGCCAGCAACATCGCCAATTCCGGCAGTTGCAGATCATCGTGCGCCAATTCGGGCAGCCGCTCTAGTCGGCGGACCGCGTCATACCCAATCGCGCCCACCATCCCACCGGTCAGTGGTGGCAAACCCGGAAACGGCTCCGTGTGCAGTACCTCCAACACTGCCCGCAGAACATCAAGTGGGGTGCCCTCAACAGGCACACCGGCAGGGGGATCTCCAAGCCAGACCGCCTGACCCTCGTGCTCAGTGAGCATGGCCTGCGCCCGCGCACCCACAAACGAGTAGCGCGACCACACCCCTTTTTCGGCGGACTCCAGAAGAAATGTACCGCCACGCTCACCTGAGAGCGCTTTGTATAACTCCACAGGGGTCACGCCATGGGCTGGCCGCCGACGCACCACCGGAATGACTCGTCGATCGCTGGCGAGTTCACGAAAACCCGAGAGATCGGGGGAATCGGAGTCGGTGGGCATGGCACCTGCTGATCGTTCGGTAGCGACCACGAGTCAGTCCCGCGTCGGATGAGTCAGCGAACGGTCCGTGAAACAACTCGTCGTACCGGTGTGACAGGCCACACCCGTCTGCTCAACAAGCATCAGCAGAGCATCGCCATCACAGTCATGATTGATCGACACCACCTGCTGGGTATTCCCAGAAGTGGCGCCCTTTCGCCAGATCTCCTGCCTGCTTCGGGAAAAGTAGGTCGCCTCGCCCGTGCTCAAGGTCAATTGCAGCGCTTCGCTGTTCATCCAAGCGACCATCAAGACTTCACGAGTCGAGTTGTCCTGCACAACAACAGCGACCAAGCCTTGATCATTAAAGGCCACCTGTTGCTCCATGGCCCCATTGTGCCTCCTGCTCGGGCGTACCGACGCTGGCCGGAGTGCCGGGTCGGCTGTGACGCCGTAGCGTTGCGGGTATGACAAGTCAGAGCCCCAATCCGCCGGCCCGCGATGACAAAGCTGGCCACCCGCAGAACTACTGGGCACAGAGCGAACGAGCAGGACTGTGCGACGCCTTGGAAAGGCTTGGTCCGCAGGCACCTACTCTGTGCGAGGGCTGGACTGCCAAGGATCTTGCCGGCCACTTGATCGTGCGTGAAGGACGCCCTGACGCCGCCATCGGGATCATGATTCCTGCGGCCCGCGGATATACCGCGCGGGCTCAAGACAAGGCCACGCAGCGACCATGGAGCGATGTGATCATGCGTATCCGCAGTGGTCCTCCGCGTGGATCGATGATGCGCTTGACCAAGGTCGACGCCTTAGCGAACACGATCGAATATCTCGTTCATCATGAAGACCTTCTGCGCGCGCAACCCGGCTGGCAGCCACGAAATGTGGACGCGGAATTCGAGAACGACCTCTGGGCGAAACTCCATCAGTTCGCCCCGCGATTGATGAAGTCCAGCCCGGTAGCTATCGACCTCGTGAGGGCGAACGGAGATCGTCTGCACGCCGCACAGGGAACGCCCGGTGCCGGCACCGTCACGATTACTGGTTCCGTCATTGACTTGGTCATGCTCGCCTATGGCCGCCATGAACACCGGGCTGAATTCAGTGGTGCGCAAGCCGATGTCGCAGCGGTCAAAAGTGCCTCGTTTGGCATTTGACCGTCTGCTGCAGCCATCCTTGCCGGCTAGTGCCTGACGGTCACGCCTTGCTCAGCCAACTCGTCCTTGATGGCCTTGATCGTGAGCTCGCCGAAGTGCAGGACGCTTGCGGCTAGCACCGCGTCTGCTCCTGCCGATACGGCCGGAGCGAAATCCGCGAGCACACCGGCTCCCCCTGAGGCAATCAGTGGAACCGACACCTCACGGCGAACCGCTGTGATCATGGCGAGGTCATAGCCCGCTTTCGTGCCATCAGCGTCCATCGAGTTGAGCAGGATCTCACCAGCGCCGCGCCGAACGGCCTCTGCAGCCCAGGCCACCGCATCGATGCCTGTTCCCGTGCGGCCGCCATGAGTGGTGACTTCGAATCCTGATTCCGTCGGGCTCTGTGGGGCGCACCGGCGCGCATCGATCGACAGCACCAGCACTTGATCACCAAATCGATCGGCCACCCGATCGAGCAGGTCCGGCTCAGCAACAGCGGCCGTGTTGATTCCCACTTTGTCGGCACCCGCGCGCAACAAGGCATCGACATCGTCCACCGAGCGCACTCCACCGCCCACTGTCAGCGGGATGAAGACCTGCTCTGCCGTGGCGGTGACCGCCTGCAGCGTGGTCGCACGCTGACCTGAACTCGCGGTGATGTCCAGAAAGATCAACTCGTCGGCGCCTTCGGCGTCATACCGTCGAGCCAGTTCCACTGGATCGCCGGCATCGCGCAG
>DPWC01000187.1 GCA_003529305.1 Actinomycetota bacterium | reverse complement strand
ACATAATCCGGCGGCGCTGATGAGCTGCGGTAGTTCGCGCCCTCCTGCGGCTCATTCACAGCGCAAGCCTGCCACCGAGGTTCCGCCCCCACAGGTAGGGTCAGTGATGTGGCCGACGAGCGGGTGCCAGAGATGCGCAGCCCCGGCGTACGGCATCCCGATGCACCAGCACCGGGTCAACGCATTGACTCGCACTACCACTTGTGTTTTGGCTGCGGCAGCGATCACCCGACGGGTCTGCATCTGGCCATGACCGCCGGTGAAGGCGTCAGTGTGCACGCGGAGTTTGATGTCGGCGCCAGTCATCAAGGAGCCCCCGGGATTGCGCATGGGGGTCTGTTGACTGCTGCTTTTGATGAAGCCCTCAGTGCGGTGACGATTTTGATGCGCAAACCCGCCGTCACAGTGGATCTGCGGACTTCTTTTCTCAAACCAGTGCCTGTGGGTTCCCGGGTGAGTATTCACGCCGAATGCACCGGGGTGGCGGGCCGACGGATATTCACCAAGGCCGAAGGTCGCCTCGGTGATTCTGCGGGACCCATTGCGGTGACGGTCACTGCGGTCTTTGTCGAGGTGCCGCTGGAGCATTTCTTCACCCAGGCGCGCGCGGAAGATGTTGTGGCAGCCGCTGAACGCGACGAGGTGCAGGCGCGTACCCGATGGCTGACGGTGAGTCCATGAGCCCTATCGAGGTTCTGATTCGCCGGCTCTCCGCCGATGTGCCGCTGCCGGCCTACGCCCAACCCGGTGACGCCGGATTGGATCTCACGACACGAGAGGCGTGCACCTTGGCGCCCGGTGAGCGCGCGTTGTTGCCCACCGGAATAGCGGTGGCCCTTCCCATGGGCTACGCCGCTTTTGTTCATCCCCGGTCAGGTCTTGCTGTGCGTCATGGGGTGTCTCTGGTCAACGCACCGGGCACGATCGATGCGGGATACCGCGGTGAAGTGCAGGTCAGTGTGATCAATCTGGATCCCTTGCATCCGGTGAGTTTTGCGGTCGGAGATCGGATCGCTCAACTGGTGATCCAACGCGTCGAACAGGTTCGCCTGATCGAAGTCACCGAGCTGCCCGACAGCGAGCGCGCGGACAAGGGATTTGGTTCCAGTGGAGGTCACCACGCCTCGCAGAACGCTGAGTCTTCATGACAACGGCTTCATCCATGGGTGGCTCGTCGCCACGGGTCAAGATGCGATGGTGGCAGCGTCTCGTGCGCACCGATGCGCAGGTCCATGCCGATGAATTGGTCAAACGCGCACAGGCGTTAGGTGCCACGGCGATTGATTCCTGCCGCGTGGGTGATCAGTGTCGGGTGCTGGGGGTGCTCGCCAGTGTCACACTGCGCCCGCGCTCGGGGGTGCCGGCCGTGGTGGCCGAGATTTATGACGGTTCCGGTTCCATCCAATTGATCTGGCTAGGGCGGCGGCGAATCCGTGGCATTGAACCGGGTCGCGCACTGCTGGCCCGTGGGCGCCTGACCTCAGCGGAGGGTCAACTGGTGATCTACAACCCGCTGTATGACCTGATGCGCGGTGGAGATGTCTGAGCCAGCACATCTGCCGGAAGAGCCGGGCTCAGCAGACAGTAGCCCGACTCCGGGGGCGTCATCGGAGTCCATGGACACCGGTTCCATCATCAACGCCCTCGGTGGAGTGCGCGGCTTACTGGAATCGACGGTTCCGGGTGTGGTCTTTGGCACCGTCTTTGCCTTTACCCGACCGGACTACCGAACACCGCTGATCGGCGCGGTCACTATCGCTGTGGCGATTCTGGTTGTGGCCCTTGTGCAGCGACGATCAGTGCAGCAGACCATCAGCGGTTTCATCGGCATCGCTTTGACGGCCGGAATCGTCTTAATCACTGGTCGGGCCCGCGATTTCTTTTTGGTGGGTCTCTACCGCAACGCCTTCTGGCTAGCCGCTCATACCGTGACCGGCGCTGTGCGATGGCCTTTGATCGGCCTGCTCTTAGGGCCCTTCACCGGAGAAGGCGTGCAATGGCGAAAGCGGCCCGAGCGACTTCGCGCCTACCAATGGTGTGGCGTGGTGTGGATCGCGGTGTTCGCGATTCGACTGGCCGTGCAGTTACCGCTTTTTCGTGGCGACCAGGTTGTTGCGCTGGGACTGGTAGGCATTGTGTTGGGGCTTCCGTTGTTTCTCGTGGCGTGCCTAGCCAACTATCTGATCTTGCGTCGCGTGCCGATGGTTCGATCTACGCAAGAGACTTCGACCGACGCCTCGGTTCAACGCCAGCCACCACCGGTGACTCCTGGCTGACTAGAGCTAGTGGCGGTGCGGTGACAGCAGTTCTTGGAGGGCTGATTCAGAATCGGGGCTGCACACCATCAACAATTCGTCGCCCGCCTCGATGGTGTCGTCCGCACTTGGCGAGATGCTGCGTTGCCCGCGAACGATAGTCACCAGGACGCAGTCAACAGGCCAGGCGATGGAGCCGACCGTGTGCGTCGCAACCGGGGAGTCTTCAGGCAGGGTGAGCTCCACCAAGTTGGCGTTGCCCGATCGAAGACCAAACAGGCGTACGACATCTCCGACGCTGACAGCTTCCTCCACCAACGCGCTGAGAATTCTTGGGGTGGACACGGAAACATCAACCCCCCAGCCCTCGTTGAACATCCATTCGTTGTCGGGGTGGTTGACCCGTGCCACCACGCGTGGCACGCCGAATTCAGTCTTTGCTAGCAACGAGACGACGAGGTTGGCCTTGTCATCGCCGGTGGCCGCGACCACCACTTGGCAGGACTGCACATCGGCGCGCTCCAGCACGCTGAGCTCGCAGGCATCGCCAATGATGTGATCGATTCCCGCGGGTAGTTCCGCGAAGGCACTGGGATCGCGATCGATCACCAAGATCTGATGGCCGTTGTCGGCCAATTCACTCGCAATAGAGCAGCCGACTTTGCCGGTGCCAGCGATCGCGATCTTCATCGCACACCGCCCGCCGGTGCCGCGGCTGCGATGCTGCGCACGCGGGCGAGATCTGCTACCGCACAGGCGGCGTGAACGATGTCGTCCTCCTGAACAACGCTGTCAGCAGTGGGCAGGAAGGCGTCACCGGCCCGATTCACGGCCACCACCCGGGCTCCCGATTGCCGCTCAAGTTCGACGAAGGAGCGCCCAATCCACTCCACGCCAAAAGGCAGCTCAGCAACGACGACACCGCCGGTGGGGTCACGCCAGTCTTCGGTCGATCGCTCCGGTAGCAACCGGCGCAGGATCTGATCGGCCGTCCAACGCACCGTCGCTACGGTCGGGATGCCCAGTCGCGCGTAGACCTCGGCTCGCCCGGGGTCATAGATCCTGGCAACTACCGCGTCAATGCGAAAAGTTTCGCGCGCTACTCGGGCCGCGATGATGTTCGAGTTGTCGCCGTTGCTCACGGCAGCGAAAGCTGAAGCGCGTTCGATACCAGCGGCTAACAACACATCGCGATCGAATCCGACACCGACGATTTTTTGGCCGGCGAAATCAGGTCCGAGTCGCTCCAGCGACTTGCTCTCCCGATCAATGACCGCCACGGAATGACCTGCGGCGGTCAGGGAATGTGCAAGGTCGGTACCCACGCGACCGCAGCCCATGATCACCACATGCACGATCAGCGACACTACACGCAGCGTTAAGGCCCCAGGGCCCTCTGCGGGCCTAGGGTTGGGGTGTGGCGAGCCTGACCGATGTGGGCAAACGCCTGCTGCTCGGCCGGGCGATGCGCTCGGAGTCACTGGCCGAGACGGAGTTGCCCAAGAAGGTGGCGCTTCCGGTATTCGCCAGCGACGCGTTGTCATCGAACGCCTATGCCACCC
>DPWC01000014.1:533-3297 GCA_003529305.1 Actinomycetota bacterium | reverse complement strand
ATTGATGCGCCTATTGATCGCCATCCCACGAGTTCCCACCGGTGGGCAGTTGTGGCCGATGGCAAACCCAGCGTGACTCATTACTCCACCGTTGAAGCGTTTCCGCACGCCAGTTTGTTGCGCATCCGCCTCGAGACCGGCCGGACGCATCAGATTCGGGTGCACATGTCAGCAGTGCGGCACCCGTGTGTTGGCGACCTCACCTACGGCGCAGACCCCGTATTGGCTGCTCGACTCGGACTTCAGCGGCAGTGGCTACACGCTGAGTGCCTGGCTTTCGAGCATCCGGCGTCGGGGGAGCCAGTGGAGTTCCACAGCGCGCTGCCAGCCGATCTTGAGCAGGCTCTTGAGATCCTTCGGGCAGCCGGCTAGAGGGAAGCGCCCGCCCTGTGCGGCACGGCTGGACGACTCGCCTACGCGGCAAGGCTTCGCGGGTTGATGTCTCCGCCGGGGTCTAAGGTTTCGACCACCTTCCCCCACGCCGTTCAGGCCCATCGCTGTGCTCCCTCGTTGAGGTGTGAGTGCAGCGCCGGTCGTGCCTGTCGGTCACGATGCGCGAAGGGAGGCCGGTGATGACCAACTCCTTTGTGCACCTGCATGTTCACACCGAGTACTCCATGCTCGACGGCGCGGCCCGCGTGAAAGATCTCGTGGACGAGGCCGCCCGACTCCAGATGCCAGCGTTGGCCATGACGGACCACGGCAATCTTTTTGGCGCTTTTGACTTCTATCAGCGGGCTCGCGAAGCCGGCATCAAACCGCTTATCGGCTTGGAGGGTTATTACGCGCCACAGGGTCGACGCGAACGGCGCGCGTTTGACTTCGGTGGCGGACAGGTCGAAACCGGCGAGGACCCGTCCGCTGGCAAAGGCCGACAGAACTACACGCACATGACCCTGCTGGCCAGTACTACGGCAGGCATGCACAACCTGTTTCGACTCTCGAGTCTGGCCAGCCTCGAGGGCTACTACTACAAACCGCGATTCGACCGTGAATTGTTGGCCACCTACGGACAGGGCCTCATTGGTACCACCGGATGCCCCAGTGGTGAGGTCAACCGTTGGCTTCAGGCCGGGCGATATGACCGCGCCATCGAAACTGCCGCTGACATGCGCGACATCTTGGGCGCAGAGAACTACTTCGTCGAATTGATGGATCATGGTCTGGCCATTGAGCAGCGCCACCGTGCGGACCTGGTGCGCTTGGCCCGAGAACTCGGGCTTGGCCTCGTAGCCACCAACGACTTGCATTATGTGCGGGCCGAAGACGCGGACACTCATGATGTCTTGCTGTGCATCGGTACCCGAGCGCTGAGATCAGAGCAGAACCGTTTTCGATTCGATGCAACAGACTTCTACCTCAAGACGGCGGAGCAGATGCGCACCTTGTGGGATGAACTTCCCGAAGCGTGCGACAACACCGTGGCCATCGCGGAGCGCTGTGAGGTGCAATTCGCTGAAGGTGCAAACCTCATGCCGGTATTTCCAGTGCCCGCCGGTCACAGCGAGGAAACCTGGCTCGTTGAGGAGGTCGAGCGTGGGCTGCAGCGCAGGTTCCCCAACGGCATTCCCCAGCAGCACCGCGATCAAGCCGCCTATGAGGTGCGGGTGGTTGCGGATATGGGCTACCCGGGCTACTTCCTGGTCGTGGCGGACCTGGTTGCGCACGCACGAGACAACGGCATTCGCGTGGGACCGGGCCGTGGCTCAGCGGCTGGCTCGGTCATCGCCTGGGCTCTCGGCATCACTGAACTCGACCCCATCAAGCACGGGCTGGTCTTCGAGCGGTTCCTCAATCCAGAGCGCGTTTCCATGCCCGACATCGACATTGATTTCGATGATCGCCGTCGTGGCGACATGATCCGTTATGCCACCACGAAGTATGGCGAAGACCGGGTGGCGCAAATCGTCACCTACAGCTCTATCAAAGCCAAAGCTGCCGTCCGTGACGCCGCACGAGTGCTGGGCTATCCACCGGCAGTGGGGGATCGCATCTCCAAGGCCATGCCGCCGTCGATCATGGGGAAGGACATCTCCTTGGCGGGGGCGTTCAATCCCAAAGATGATCGCTACGGCGAGGCGCAAGAACTCCGCGATCTCTACGACGACGATCCGGATGTTCGCACCGTGGTCGAAGCGGCTAAGGGTCTGGAAGGACTGAAGCGCCAACCCGGTGTGCATGCCGCTGGCGTGATCTTGAGTCGCGAACCGCTGCTCGATGTCATTCCGGTCTGGCAACGCGACGACGGGGCAGTGATCACCCAGTTCGACATGGGGGCCTGTGAGGCCCTGGGGCTTTTGAAGATGGACTTTCTGGGCCTGCGCAACCTCACCGTCCTGGAGGATGCGCTCGGACATATCTCACGCAATCGTGGTCAGACCATCGTTCTTGAGGATCTTCCCCTTGATGATGCAGCCACCTTTGCACTGCTGTCCAAGGGTGAGACTCTGGGCGTCTTCCAACTCGATGGCGGCCCCATGCGTGCGCTACTTCGAGCAATGCAGCCGGACTCCTTCGAGGACATCTCTGCGGTACTGGCGCTGTATCGGCCCGGTCCTATGGGGGCCAATGCACACAATGACTACGCGGATCGCAAGAACAGTCGCAAGCCCATCGTGGCGATCCATCCGGAGTTGGCTGAGCCCCTTGCAGCCATCTTGGATGAGACCTACGGCGTCATCGTGTACCAAGAGCAGGTCATGGCGATCGCCCAAAAGGTGGCCGGCTACAGCCTTGGCCAAGCCGATCTGCTGCGCCGAGCGAT
>DPWC01000014.1:0-256 GCA_003529305.1 Actinomycetota bacterium | reverse complement strand
GCGCCGAGCGATGGGCAAGAAGAAGAAGGCGATCCTGAACAAAGAGCTCGAGCCGTTTGCGGCCGGTATGCGCGAGCGGGGCTACAGCCAAGACGCCATCGACACCTTGTGGGCAATCCTCGTGCCGTTCTCGGACTACGCCTTCAACCGCGCACACACAGCCGGATATGGGTTGGTGTCCTACTGGACAGCATTCCTCAAGGCGAATTTCCCTGCCGAGTACATGGCCGCCCTGCTGACCTCCGTGAGATCGGAA
>DPWC01000048.1 GCA_003529305.1 Actinomycetota bacterium | reverse complement strand
GGCGAGGGCGAGAAGGACGACGCGCCCATGCTGTTCAACGGCGAGCGGGTCGGATCCGGCGAGGGCGCGGAAGTCGATGTGGCCGTCGATCCCATTGACGGCACCACACTGACCGCTAAAGGCATGCCCAACGCACTGTCTGTTATGGCCGTCGCCGAGCGGGGCACGATGTACGACCCCAGCGCGGTGTTTTACATGAACAAACTCGCGACCGGACCTGAGGCGGCCGGTGCGGTCGACATTGATGCCCCCATCGCTGACAACATCAACGCGATCGCCAAAGCCAAAGGTGAAAAGCCAGAGGATGTCACGGTCGTCATTCTGGATCGGCCGCGTCACGCCGACATGGTTGAGCAGGTGCGCGCTACCGGAGCTCGTATCAAGTTCATCACCGACGGCGATGTCGCCGGCGCCATCATGGCGGTACGCAGCGGCACCGGTGTTGACCTCATGTTGGGCATCGGCGGAACTCCCGAGGGCATCATCGCCGCCACGGCCATCAAATGCCTGGGGGGAACCCTGCAAGGCAAACTCTGGCCGCGCGACGACGCTGAGCGCAGAAAGGCCCTAGACGCTGGCCACGATCTGGACCGCGTGCTCTTTATCGACGATCTTGTGACTTCAGACAATGTGTTCTTCGTGGCCACCGGCGTCACTGATGGCGAACTGCTCCAAGGAGTGCGCTACCGAGGTGGTGGCGCCACCACGCACTCCATCGTGATGAGGTCTAAGAGCGGGACCATCCGCGAGATCCACAGCGAGCATGCCTTCGGCAAACTGGGCTTGTACTCCTCCGTGGACTTCGCCGGCAAACTCACCTTGTGACCACAGCGCCCCGGCGCGCGATGAATCGGGAAGGCACTGTGCCCCATGGCCGACTTTGACTACACCGACCTTCTTCCTACTGGTCCTGACGAGACGCCCTACCGGCTCGTCACCAGCGATGGTGTTGAAGTCGTCGAGGCGGCCGGTCGCACATTCCTGCAAGTACAGCCCGAGGCGCTTCGGCTTCTGACCTTCGAGGCGATGCGCGATATCTCGCACCTGTTGCGTCCCGACCACCTTCAGCAACTGCGCAACATTCTGGATGATCCTGAGGCCTCGCCCAATGATCGCTTTGTCGCTTTGGACCTGCTGAAGAACGCCAACATCTCCGCGGGCGGGATCCTGCCCATGTGTCAGGACACCGGTACGGCCATCGTGATGGGCAAGCGTGGTCAACACATTCTGACTTCTGGCGATGATGACCGTGCCATCGCTCAGGGAGTTTTCGACGCCTATCAACAGTTGAATCTGCGCTATTCCCAACTCGCGCCGATCTCGATGTATGAAGAACGCAATACCGGCTCCAACCTGCCGGCCCAAATTGAGCTCTACGCCGATACACACCCCGGGCACGAGTTGGACTACCGCTTCTTGTTCATGGCCAAGGGCGGCGGATCGGCCAACAAGTCCTTCCTCTACCAAGAAACCAAGGCGGTTCTCAATCCCGCATCCATGATGCGATTTCTGGACGAAAAGATTCGCTCACTGGGCACTGCTGCCTGCCCGCCGTATCACCTGGCGATTGTCGTGGGCGGAACCAGTGCCGAGTACGCCCTGAAGACCGCCAAGTACGCCAGCGCGCACTACCTCGACTCACTGCCGACTGCCGGATCAGCCTCGGGTCATGCTTTCCGAGACCTGCAGATGGAGCAGGAGGTGTTGGCCCTGACTCAGCAGATGGGCATCGGGGCCCAATTCGGTGGCAAGTACTTCTGTCACGATGTCCGCGTCATCCGTCTGCCCAGGCACGGGGCATCCTGCCCGGTAGCCATCGCCGTCTCGTGCTCCGCGGATCGACAAGCACTGGGCAAGATCACCGCTGACGGTGTCTTCCTTGAGCAGCTGGAAAAGGAACCGGCGCATTTCTTGCCCGAGGTCACCGATGAGCACCTCTCCGATGATGTCGTGCGCGTTGATCTGAACCAGCCGATGGACCAGATCCGAACGCAACTGTCGCAGTACCCGGTCAAGACTCGCCTGTCCTTGACGGGAACGCTCGTGGTCGCTCGTGACATCGCGCACGCCAAGATTAAAGAACGACTTGATGCCGGCGAGCCGTTGCCTGATTACCTCATAGACCACGCCGTGTACTACGCCGGACCTGCTAAGACTCCCGAGGGTTATGCCTCAGGCTCGTTCGGGCCCACCACGGCTGGTCGTATGGACGCCTATGTCGATCAATTCCAAAAGGCCGGCGGCTCCATGGTGATGCTCGCCAAGGGCAATCGCAGCGCCGCAGTGACTCAAGCCTGCGCCGCGAACGGTGGCTTCTACCTCGGCTCCATTGGTGGACCTGCGGCTCGATTGGCGCAGGACTGCATCAAGAAGGTCGAGGTGCTGGACTACGCCGAACTTGGCATGGAGGCCATCTGGTGTATAGAGGTCGTCGATTTCCCGGCATTCATCGTGGTGGATGACAAAGGCAACGACTTCTTCGCTGACACCACGGGGCCAACACTGCAGATCGGGACTCGGCCGCCCGCCTGATCGCGGCCTGATCGCGG
>DPWC01000090.1 GCA_003529305.1 Actinomycetota bacterium | reverse complement strand
GACTGGAAGACCTCGTTGCAGGAGTTGACCTCGCGTCAGGGGCGCGGAACGCCGCACTACGCGGTGACCGAAAGTGGACCCGATCACGAGAAGTCCTTTGTCGCGACCGTATTGATCGACCAGCAGGCTGCCGGAACCGGTGAGGGCCGCAGCAAGAAGATCGCGGAACAGGCTGCGGCCCGTGCAGCCTGGGGACATTTGCACGGCTCCACTGACGGCGACTAGCCGATGCCAGAACTGCCTGAAGTTGAGGTCGTTCGTCGTGGCCTGGATCGCTGGATCACCGGCCGCACTGTCGCGACGGTGGATGTGCTGCACCCTCGCGCCGTGCGCCGCCACGATGGTGGTGCGTTGGCGTTCGAAGCCGACCTCACTGGCTGCACCATCACCGCTGTCGAGCGTCGCGGCAAGTACTTGTGGTTGGTCCTCGATGGGGGTGAGTCGGGGGCCTTGGTGGCGCACCTGGGAATGAGTGGGCAGTTGCTCGTGGTTGAGGCGCAGCGAAACGACGATCCCCATCTGCGGGTGCGCATCGGTTGGGCACCTGGGCGAACGCCGCAGCGTGAACTGCGATTCGTTGACCAGCGGACCTTTGGCGGGCTGTTCCTGGAGCCGCTCGTGGTGGAACCTGCCCTAGGCCGCACCGTGCCTGCCAGCGTGGCGCATATCGCCCCGGACCCCTTCGAGCCGGGTTTCGATCGCTTGGCGGTGGCCAAGAACATCCGGCGCAAGCGCACCGGCCTGAAGCGAGCGCTGCTGGACCAAACCGTGGTGTCCGGCATTGGCAATATCTACGCCGACGAAGCCCTCTGGCGTGCTCGCCAACACTTCGCCCGTCGAACTGAGTCCCTCACCAGCCCGCAGATCGCCGAAGTTCTGGACCATGCCACGGAGGTGATGTCCGCGGCCCTGACGCAAGGGGGGACTTCCTTTGATGCCCTGTATGTCGATGTCAACGGCTCCAGTGGCTACTTCTCCCGGTCCTTGAACGCCTACGGACAAGAGGGCGAACCGTGCCCCCGGTGCGGACGATTCATCGTCCGCGAGGCCTTCATGAACCGCTCATCATTTCGGTGCCCCTCATGTCAGCGGCGGCCGCGAGTACCGCACGGCTGAGTAGTCGGGGGTCGCCTCGGTAGGGTGGCCCTTGGCCTTCCCCGCCACCTGCCGGTCACGCCCTTGGGCGCGCTCGGCCACCCTCCGGAGCGCGGCGCGTGCACCTGAAGAGCCTGACGATCAAGGGCTTCAAGTCCTTCATGTCGTCAACAACGCTGCGCTTTGAGCCGGGCATCACCTGTGTGGTGGGTCCCAATGGTTCGGGTAAGTCCAATGTCGTGGATGCCCTCGCCTGGGTGATGGGCGAGCAGGGGGCCAAATCCTTGCGTGGCGGGAAGATGGAAGATGTCATCTTCCACGGCTCAGACGGTCGGGCGCCCTTGGGGCGTGCGGAAGTGCAACTCACCATTGACAACACCGATGGCGCATTGCCCATTGAGTTCACCGAAGTCACCATCTCGCGCACCCTGTTCCGCAACGGCGGCTCGGAGTACGCGATCAATGGCGAGACCTGTCGCCTTCTGGATATTCAGGAGTTGCTGTCCGACAGTGGTATCGGACGCGAGATGCATGTCATCGTTGGTCAAGGTCAGCTGGACTCCATCATGTTGTCCAGTGCTATCGAGCGTCGCGGATTCATCGAAGAAGCTGCCGGTGTTTTGAAACATCGCAAGCGCAAAGAAAAAGCGTTGCGCAAGCTTGACTCGATGGAGGGCAACCTCACCCGTGTGAACGATCTGGTTACTGAGCTTCGCCGCCAACTCAAACCATTGGGCCGACAGGCGCAGGCTGCTCGCCGGGCCGCCACCATTCAGGCTGATGTCCGTGACGCCAAGTTGCGCTTGATGGCCGATGACCTCGTGCAATTGCAGCAACTGGCCGATGCCGAAGCTGCCGATGAGTCATCGCTGCGTGAGCAACGGGCCCAATTGGAGGAGCGACTGCAGCGGGCGCTGACCCGGGAGGCCGAACTGCAGCAAGCGGCGGCGCAACAGGCGCCTCGCGTCACGCAGACACAGGAAACCTGGTTCGCTCTGTCGGCACTACAAGAGCGATTGCGGTCAGTGGTGCAACTGGCGCAAGAGCGCATTCGACTCAATGCTCCCGAGCCCACGGACGATGCGGAATCCACACGAGACCCGGAGACCTTCGAGGCCGAGGCCGCGGCCATGCGGGATCAAGAGACTGCCGCCCGCGCGGTAGTAGAGACCGACCGAGCCCGACTCGCTGAACTTGTGGCAGCACACGAAGCAGCGCAAGGTGAAGTCAATGCGAAACAGGAGTTAGTGGCGCAGGCAGAGCGTGCGGCGGCGCAGCACCGTGAGTCGTTGGTGCATCTGGCCGGCCAGGTTGATGCCGCGCGCTCTCGCGTCGAAACGCGGCAGGCGGAAGTGGATCGACTCTCCCACGCGTTGCTGGAGGCCACAGCACGAGGCGAGCAGGCCAAGTTGGCCTTCACCGAATTGGAAACACAGGTCGCAGGGCTCGATGATTCAGAGGTCGACCTCGACGCTCTGCATGCCCGCGCCGCTGAGCGATTGGCCGCGGCAGAGGCGCAAGTTGACGACCTGCGCCAACAGGAACAGTCCGCCGAACGCGATCGAGCGGCATTACTGGCCCGAGTCGAAGCACTGCGGCTGTCATTGGATCGCGGTGACGGTGCAGCGAGTCTGCTCGCGGCTGGCCAACGAGTGCGTGGACTCATTGGCCCATTGGCTGACCTCATTGAAGTTTCGTCGGGGTACGAGCGCGCGATAGCGGCCGCCCTTGGTGCTGCGGCTGATGCGGTGGCCGTGGACTCCGGCGATGCGGCCGAGGCAGCCATTGCCTCGTTGAAGTCCGATGACGCAGGACGAGCCGGAATTGTGGTAGCCAACGATGCTTCCTCGGTCGCGCGGGATTCCTCGCCATTGCCCGCGGGAGCGCAGTGGGCCATCGCATCGCTGAGCGTCGGTGATCGGGTGCGCGCGGCATTGGAGGGACTCCTTGCCGGCACTGTCGTTGTCGATGATCTGCCTATCGCTCGTCGTGTCGTTCGCGAGAACTCTCAGCTGCGCGCCGTCACGGTCGACGGCGATGTCGTAACCGCTCACCTGATCGTGGGCGGCTCGCAGGCTGTGCCCAGTGCTTTGGAAGTTCGCATCGCGGTGGATCGCGCTGAGCACGATCTCGAGGAGGTTCAGCACCGGGCCGAACGCGCACGCTTTGCGCTGACGGCGTCGTTGGCCGAGCGCACCGATGCGCAGGCTGAGGTAGAGGCCGCGCTGACGCGCTTGCATGAGTCGGACGCCAAGATGGCGGCCGTTGCCGAACGACTCGGCGAATTGGGTGCGCAGGTGCGCAGTGCCGCTGACGAGGCAGCACGCCTACAGGTGTCCGCCGAAGCTGCTGGTGCGGCGCTGGAAGGTGATCGGGCAACCCAGCAGGCGTGCGAAACGCAGTTGGCCGACGCAGAGAGCACGATCGACGATTCTGCATTGCGGGCGGCGTTGGAGGCCCGAGACGCTGCACTGGCCGTGGCGCGTCATGCCGCAGAAGTCGAGTTGCAGGCCCGGTTACAACTGCGCACGGACGAAGAGCGTGCAGATGCAGTGACCGCGCGGATCGCCGAACTCATGCAGACAGCCCAGAGCGAGCGAGAGGCTCGAGCGCGTGCGGCAGCTCGTGCTGAGCGGCGAGCCCGCGAGGTGGCCGTTGCCCAAGCTGTGGCCTACGGCGCCCGCATCGCCCTGGACCGGCTTGAGTTGTCGCTGTCGGCAGCGTCGGCGGCCCGGACCACCGCGGAGCGCGAGCGCGAGGAGCGCGAACTGGCACTCAACGAGTTGCGCAGCGAGACGCGAGACCTGTCCTCGCGCATTGATCAACTCACCGATGTGGTGCACCGCGATGAGATTGCCCGTGCGGAACAACGACTGCGCATTGAGCAGGTTGTCGAGCGTGCACAAGAGGAATTCGGCGTGGCGGCTGATTTCCTCGTGGCCGAATACGGCCCTGATCAGTTGGTGCCGCCCACCATTCTCCCCGCATCTGACCCTGAAGTTCCTGATGGCACGGGGTATGACCTCCAAGGTGAACCCCTGCAGACCGCTGCCGAGAATGCCGAAGCGCTCGCGGTTCCCTATGTGCGTGCGGAGCAAGAGAAGCGGCTCAAGGCGGCTGAACGGGATCTGAACTTGCTGGGCCGCATTAATCCGTTGGCTCTGGAGGAGTACGACGCTTTGCAGGAGCGGCTGAAGTTCCTCAGTGAGCAACTGGAGGATCTCAAACGCACCAAGCTGGACCTGTTGGAAATTGTGCGTCAGGTTGATGAACGCATCGAGCAGGTCTTCACCGAGGCCTATGAGGATGTATCGCGGGAGTACGCGGCAACTTTTGCTCGCCTCTTCCCTGGCGGCGAAGGGCGACTGGTGCTCACCGATCCTGCCGACATGCTCAATTCGGGTGTCGACATGGAAGCCCGTCCATCGGGCAAGCGCTTCATGATGTCTTCGCTATTGTCCGGTGGCGAGCGTTCGCTGGCAGCGGTGGCCTTTGTCGTTGCCTTGTTCAAGGCGCGGCCCAGCCCGTTCTATGTCATGGACGAGGTAGAGGCCGCCCTAGATGATGTGAACCTCCAGCGCCTTCTTGGTGTGATGGAAGAGTTGCGGGCAAATAGCCAACTCATCGTCATTACTCACCAGAAGCGCACGATGGAGATCGCCGATGCTCTGTATGGGGTCAGCATGCGTGGCGACGGTGTGACGACGGTGATTAGTCAGCGACTCCGCGAAGTCGGTGACGAGATTCCAGCGGATGCTGCGTCGCAACCCGTTCCGGCGTAGCGCGCCACCATGACTATGAGCGTGGTCACTCTCGTCAGCACGATTGTGGCTCTGACGGTGCTGGTGGCCAGCGTGGTGCTGCTCACCGTTCGTGGACGCAGTCGAAGTGCTGAGCCGTTGCCTCCTAGCCCAAGGGTCACAAGCGAACCCGAGCTGATCGGCGAATCCCTGCCGGCAGTTGAGCTGCCCATGGTCGATGACGCCAGTAGTCAGCAAGTCGACAGTGATGCGCGTCGCTGGAGTCGACTGGCAAGTCGGCTGTCGGCTTCAAGTACTGCTCTTGCCCGTGGGTTGACCACCCTGCTGGGTGATGGCGCGCTGTCCGAGTCCACTTGGGAGGAGTTTGTCGATCTGCTGGTGATGGCTGATGTGGGTGTTGAGCTGTCCCAAGAGATTGTTGACGCGATGCGCCAACGGGCTCGACAAGAAGGTGTCACGCAGGCCGAGGATCTGCGTCCCGTGCTGCGTCGGTGTCTGGTCGAGGCGCTTGAGCCCCATATGGATCGATCACTCGCCGACGATCGCATCGATGATCAACCGTCCGTGATTTTGATGGTCGGAGTGAACGGAACTGGTAAGACCACCACCACGGGCAAGTTGGCCAGACTCCTCGTGGCTCGCGATCGTGATGTTCTGCTGGGTGCCGCCGATACCTTCCGCGCGGCGGCAACGGAGCAACTGCAGGTGTGGGGTGACCGGTCGGGAGTTCCCGTGATTCACGGCGCTCAAGGTGCCGATCCAGCCAGCGTGGCCTTTGAGGCCGTGAAGGCCGGTGTTGAGCACGAGGTCGATGTCATCGTCATCGACACCGCGGGCCGGCTTCATAACCGCTCGGCATTGATGGACGAACTCGCCAAAGTGCGTCGGGTCATTGAGCGCAGCGCCCCGGTGCGCGAAGTCTTGTTGGTCATCGACGCCACTACTGGCCAGAACGGACTTGAGCAGGCCCGCGTCTTTGCCGAGGCAGTAGCGGTCACCGGGGTGGTGCTGACAAAACTTGACGGCTCGGCCAAAGGAGGCATCGTCCTGGCGGTGCAGCGCCAATTGGGGGTGCCGGTGAAGTTAGTGGGGCTGGGTGAGGGCCCGGATGACTTGGCGGTCTTTGATGCCGAGGGATTCGCTGATGCCTTGACTGGCGACGCCTAGTCACTGGCTATTACTCGTTGCAGGCGGGTCCCAAGACCGATGCGACTTATGGGGCTCGGCGTAACCCGGAGTTCACACGAGTGGCCCACTGTTTCCCGTCCTGAAACCTGTCGCAGCGCACCTCGCAACACCTCATCCGCACGATATCCCTCACTGGTCCCGCACCGCGGCGGCAACGAGAGGACTCAGCCATGACACTGGCAGCTGATGTGGTGCAGATCAATGGTGGTGACACAGCGTGGGTACTGGTCAGCGCCGCGCTCGTGATGCTGATGACGCCAGGCCTCGCGCTCTTTTACGGCGGCATGACCCGCGCCAAGAGCACCCTCAACATGATGATGATGTCGTTC
>DPWC01000013.1:3592-7545 GCA_003529305.1 Actinomycetota bacterium | reverse complement strand
GCCGAACGCATGGCCACCGTTTTGGGCTCGAGTGCTTACGCCGGGGATCTCTTGCTGCGCGCCCCGGAAGCCACCGCCATGCTCGGCGACGACGGCGAGTTGATTCCTGTGGATGCGGCGGCGTTGCTGCAGGAAGCGTTAGTCACGGTCGAGCGTCAGGAGGATGCCGACGAGGCTGCCCTAGCGATTCGAGCGTTGCGGCGACGCGAGCTGCTGCGCATCTGCATCGCCGATGTGCTGGGTCGCATTGACGATGACACCGTGATGAGTGCAGTCACCGAACTGTCGCGAGCGGCGGTAGCGGCGGCATTGGCTGCCGCTCATCGAGTCGTGCAGAGCACCTCGGGCGAAGCCCTGCCGATGCGCTTGACGATCATCGGGATGGGTCGCTTTGGCGGTGGCGAGATGGGGTATGGCTCGGACGCCGATGTCGTTTTCGTCTTCGAGGCCGGCCCGAGTGCCAACGACGAAGCCGCGGCCAAGGCTGCGCTGGCGGTGGCCAATGAGGTCATCGCGTTACTCGGGCGACCGTCAGCAGATCCTCCGCTGGTCGTCGATGCCGGTCTTCGTCCAGAAGGTCGCCAAGGTCCACTGGTGCGCTCCCTGGCTTCCTATCGTGCTTATTACGAACGCTGGTCTTTGGTGTGGGAGAGCCAGGCCTTGCTGCGCGCCACTGTGGTGGCCGGGGATGCGGACCTTGGTGAACGCTTCTTGGACCTGATTGATCCGCTGCGGTATCCCGCCGGGGGATTGACGGCCGAGCAGGTCACGGAGATTCGTCGACTCAAGGCCCGCATGGAAGCCGAGCGCCTGCCACGCGGTGCCGACCCGCGGACGCATCTGAAATTGGGGCCCGGAGGGCTGTCGGATGTGGAGTGGGTAGTGCAGTTGCTGCAACTGCAGCACGCCCACGAGGTGCCTGCCCTGCGAACTCAAGGAACACTGACCGCGTTGCAAGCAGCCGTGGACGCGAATCTGGTGAGCTCTGCGGATGCCCGGGCGCTGGCGGATTCCTGGCGCGCAGCTACCGAGATTCGCCATGCGGTGGTGATGGCCCGAGGGGTGCCGGCTGATGCCATTCCGGTGCAGCCGGCCGATCGAGCCCGCGTGGCTCATTTGCTCGGCTACGGCGCTTCGGGCTCGGAACAGATGGTGGAGGACTACCTTCGGAAGTCACGGCGAGCACGCGCAGTCGTTGAGCGCCTGTTCTACGGATAGGCAAGAAAGGCTCAGCTATGGGTGTCACGGTGCGCTACCGCGATCTCCTCGCGCGTCCGGAATTTGCTTCGCTGACCGTTGCCCAGATCGTCAGCGGTCTTGGCGACCAGGTGGCACGAATTGCCGTTGCGCTGCTGGTGCTGGATCGCACCGGAAGTGCCTCGCTGTCGGCCGCCGCGTTTGCCGTGGCGTATGTGCCGTTGGTCTTCGGCGGAACATTCCTGGGTCCCATTGCGGATCGCTTTCCGCGCCGGGCGGTATTGCTGACCTCGGATGCGGCGCGCGCGATTTTGCTGGGACTGCTGGCTTTGTTCGCTTCCACCGGCGCTCCCACGCTGGCGCTGCTTGCGCTGCTGCTGGTAGCCGAAGTGATCACACCGGTATTCGATGCTGCGTGGACGGCGACCTTGACCGAGGTTCTTCCTGACGGCGCGCAGTACTTGGCCGGATCGGGCTTGCTGCGCACCTTGCACCTGCTGCAGCAAGTCGCCGGCTTGGCCGTTGGCGGATTACTGGTTGCCGTGCTCCAAGTGCAAGGTGCCCTGCTGCTGGATGCGTTTACCTTCGCCGCCTCATTCGCGCTTCTGGCGGCGTTTTTGAAGCGGCGCTCACTGCCAACAGGCGATCGCCCCACGGGTCGATGGGCCCAGCAGGTGCGCGAGGGGTTCAGCGATGTGTTCGCTGATCCCGCGCGGCGAACTCTGGTGTTGGCGGGCTGGGGTTCGGCAGTGGTGATGATCGCGCCGATGGCGGTTGCCCTGCCCTATGCCGAACAAGTGGCCGGGGACGCCGCTTTGGGCGGGATCTTGATGGCCGCCACTGTCGGTGGTGCCGCCGTGGGATCGGTGCTGATTGCGCGGCGCGATCCGCAGTGGCAGATCGAGGCGGTGGTGACCTTGTTCATAGCTGCCTGTTTGCCCCTGCTGATGGTGTGCGTGGCTCCACCGCTGCCCGTGGCGGTGGTGTTGTGGTTCGCCTCCGGAGCGGCCACCGGTTTTCTTGTGCCACTGATCGGCACCATTGCGTTGATGACGCCGCCGTCGCTGCGCGGGAGAGCGATGGCGGTGGCCGGTGCCGGATACAACGCGCTGGTAGCGGTGGTTTATTTGGGCGCTGGAGCGATCGCTGATGCCTCCAAGCCGTCAGCTGCTGTGGTGGTCGCTGGCGTCATAGGTCTGCTGGTGATCGGTGCTGTGCGCGTGTCGTGGCCGACGCGTCAGATGCGCCAGGCGCTCGGGCGCACTTATGCGCAGGCCACCTCTAGTGCGGATCCTGCTGAGCAGTAGCGAGTGCGGATCCTGCTGAGCAGTTACCCACGATGCGCCACCGGCGTGGTCAGCGGCTAGCCCACCCACACGGCGCGAATCGAACAGAACTCGCGAATGCCGTGCGCGGACAATTCGCGGCCATACCCAGAGCGCTTAGCGCCACCGAAGGGCAGTTCGTTGTACGAGGTCGTCATGCCGTTGATGGTCACGGTTCCGGCATCAAGGTCGTTGATGAAGCGTTCTTGCTCCGCTGGATCAGTGGTCCAGGCGTTCGAACCCAGTCCAAACGCCGTGGCGTTACCGAGGTCGATGGCCTCATCGAGCGAATTCACCCGATAGAGTCCAGCTACGGGGCCAAACACCTCATCGGCATACATCGCCATGTCCGGGGTCAGTGACCCCACGACGGTGGGAGCGTAGAACCAGCCTGGTCCATCGAGGGCAAATCCACCGCAGAGCACCTCGGCTCCTTTGGCTCGCGCGTCCTCGACCATGGCGGCCACATCAGCGCGACCGCGTTCGGTGGCCAAGGGGCCGACATCGGTGGCTTCTGCCATGGGGTCCCCGACGGTTAGCGCGGCCATCCCTGCCACGAAGGCTTCGGCGAAGCGGTCATAGACATCGGTGTGCACGATGAAGCGCTTGGCGGCAATGCAGGACTGTCCGTTGTTCTGACAGCGAGCCGTCACGGCCACCTGTGCGGCGCGTTCAACATCAGCACTGGGCATCACGATGTAGGGATCTGAACCGCCGAGTTCTAGGACGGTCTTCTTAATCTCATCGCCGCAGATCGCTGCTACGGCCTGACCGGCCGGCTCGGAGCCGGTCAAAGTGGCGGCGCGTACCCGCGGATCGCGAAGGACGGTTTCCACTTGGGCCGAGCCGATCAGCAGGGTCGTGAAGATTCCGTCCGGAAATCCAGCTCGGCGGAAGAGGTCTTCGAGGTAGACCGCGCACTGGGGGACATTCGAGGCGTGCTTGAGCAATCCGGCGTTGCCGGCCATCAGGGCTGGAGCGGCAAAGCGCACCACCTGCCAGAGGGGGAAGTTCCATGGCATGACGGCCAACACGATGCCCAGCGGTGCGTATCGGGTGAACGCGCGTTGGGCGCCCACTGAGGTGGCCTCGACGGGTTCGTCGGCCAGCATCGCGGGTGCGTGATCGGCGTAGAAGCGCATCCCTTTGACGCACTTGGCGGCTTCAGCGCGGGCCGACTTCAGGCTCTTGCCCATCTCCTGGGTCATGATCGTCGCGATGGCCTCGTTGTCGGCCTCCAGTAGGTCAGCTGCTGTGCGCATCCACGCGGCCCGTTGGTCCATCGTGGTCAAGCGATACTGCTGCCAGGCCTCGTGTGCGCGTTCGATGGCCGCTGCGACCTCGGCCGGGGTGTGCTCCTCGAAGGAGGCCAGAACTTCGCCAGTGGCTGGGTTGACTGATGCGATCGCCATGGGTGGATCCTAGAAGGGC
>DPWC01000013.1:0-3264 GCA_003529305.1 Actinomycetota bacterium | reverse complement strand
CACCACCGCGCTGTTGCGGGTAACGACGCAGAAGGCCCCCGCCGGAGCGGGAGCCTTCTGCGGTGCTGGGGATGAAACAGGGAGAGATCAGATGTCGTAGTAAGCCATGAACGTCGTAGCGAAGGTATGGACGCCGACCTGTGGCGGCCTTTAGTGGCCTCTGGCGCGCGTGAAGTGAGCACCCCGAACCAGTTGAGGTCGCCACGGGCCACCAGCGGTCGCCCCAGGTTGGGGGAAACACGGGGGAAAGATGTTGGGTCGCGGGCGGGGCTGTGTAGCTGGCATCAGACGGGCGGCCAGCGCGGCGGGCCAGCCGCGCAGTCCGGTTCACGAGGTACGGCGGCCGTCGACGAATCAACATGATGCTTCACCGTAGACCCGCGCAGGTGTGCACCGCAATCTGGCTGCTTCGCACTGTCGTGGCGAGCCACTATTGTCAGCGAAGCACGACGACTGGACCACTGCGCTGCGGCGATGGGGGACTACTGGCATGGACGCTTTCAAGGTCCGGGACGGCATCGTTGCTGACTTCGAGCAGTTCGTGTCCAGCTTCGTCACCATCAAGGACCCCCGAGTTCGCGCCGAGGTCGAGGAGGCGATCGACTCTGGGCTGCTCTGGCCGGATCCGTGGGTCGCGCTGAACCCGTCGTTCGAGCCCGGCGGCTCGGTCAGCGACCTCGTCTCCGCGGGGGTGCTGGACGCTCGCTGCGCCGACATCTTCCGGTTCGGCAAGAGCGACATCAACGTCGGCCAAGAGGCCAGGCTGCACTGGCATCAACGTCGAGCCATCGAAGTGGCCCGCTCCGGAGCGCCATACGTCCTCACCACCGGAACCGGCTCCGGCAAGTCGCTGTCCTACATCATCCCCATCGTCGACCACGTGCTGCGAGCGGGCACAGGCGGCGGCATCAAGGCCATCATCGTCTACCCGATGAACGCCCTCGCCAACTCGCAGATGAACGAGCTGGAGAAGTTCTTAGGCAAGGACAACCCTCAGGTCGTGGTGCGCAAGTACACCGGCCAGGAGTCGCAAGCCGAGAAGGACGCTGTCCTAGACAACCCCCCGGACATCTTGCTCACCAACTACGTCATGCTCGAGCTGCTCCTGACACGCCCCGCCGAGCGGCAGAGACTCATCGACCGCTCCAAGGACACCTTGAAGTTCCTGGTGCTGGACGAGCTCCACATGTATCGCGGCAGGCAAGGAGCCGACGTCTCTCTGCTCGTGCGCCGCCTCACCAACGCCGTCAAGCGCGACATCCAGTGCGTCGGCACCTCCGCCACACTCGCCGGCAGCGGCCTGACCCGCGCCGAACAGCGCGAGGAAGTCGCCGAGCTCGCCGCCCGCATCTTTGGAACCCCGTTCGCGGCCGACAACATCATCGGCGAGAGGCTCGTCAGAGCCACCCAAGGCGACATCGACATGAAGGCCGTCAGCGGCCGCCTCACCTCGCCCGCGCCCACGTCTCTGGAGGACATGCGCCGCGATCCTGTGGCTGTCTGGATAGAGACCTGCATGGGACTGACGCAGGACGATGAGGGCAACCTCGCCCGACAGGCACCCGTCAGACTTCCCGACGCAGCCAAGAATCTGGCCGAAGACTTGAAAGGCGCCGGCCTGCCCGCCGATGCCGACCTGTGCGAGCAGGTCCTGCGTGACACCCTCCTAGTGGCCGGCACGATGAGTATCGACTCGACGAGGTCGTTCTTCCCCTTCAAACTCCACCAGTTCATCGGCCGAGGCGACACCGTCTACGTCACTCTGCAGCCGACAGACGAGCGCTACATCACCACCGTCTACCAGCGATCCGAGCCGGGCTCTGGCGACCACCGGCCGCTGTTTCCTCTGGTCTTCTGCCGAGAGTGCGGCCAGGACTACCTGTCTGCGTGGCGCCTGCCCGATGGCGTCTTCGCGCCGCGGGTGCTCACCACCAGCAGCGCCCCGCCGGAGCCAGGCGCGAAAGCCGCGCTGCTCCTGACACTCTCTGAAGAGTGGCCCCGGCTAGACGAGCCTGAGAAGCTGCAGCGAGTGACCCCTCCCGAGTGGTGGGAGGAAGACGATGATGGCCAGTTCACCTTCGACCACAAGAGCAAAGCCAGCCGCCTGCCCGAGGCGATGACGCTCGACGCATTCGGCATCCCCGGCGCGGACGCTGACGAGGGCACTCACGTCGCGGCCTTCTCGACACTGCACTTCTGCCCCAACCCGGAATGCCTCACCGCTTGGGAGTCAACCCAGGTATCAGAGTTCGCCCGCGTGTCGACGCTAGGCACGGAGGGCAGGGCCTCGGCCATCACAGTCCTGTCCCAGTCCATCGTCCGCGCACTTCAAGAACTCGAGGACGTCGCACCCGAGGAGCGCAAGTTCCTCGCTTTCTCTGACAACCGCCAAGACGCATCGTTGCAGGCCGGCCACTTCAACGACTTCGTCCTTGTCGGGCTCCTGCGGTCGGCGCTGCTGGGCGCAGTGCGCGAGCAGGAACACGCGCAGCCGGGCTCGGTCATCCGCGCTAAGGACATCGTCGAGCGAGTCGTGCTGTCCCTCGGGCTGGACTTCGCCGACT
Source organism: Actinomycetota bacterium (assembly GCA_003529305.1). GTDB lineage: Bacteria > Actinomycetota > Actinomycetes > UBA12327 > UBA12327 > UBA12327. Next base: position 700 of record DPWC01000013.1, on the reverse strand, counting down.
ACGCGAAGAACCCGACCGCCAAGTACGAGCCCAAGCGACTGGCGGAGGAAGCCCTGTACGACGTCGTCTCTTACCGGCTTTGGGCGGACTTGGATCGGGGTTGGCGCATCACCATGCCGAACCTCGAGCAGACCGGCCAAGTCCGCGTGGGATATGCCAGCATCGACGAGCTCGCGCACGATGAGGACTTCTGGGCGAAAGTGCACCCCGGCTTCACCGCGATCGCGGCGGACACGCGCCAGCAGGTGCTTCGCGAGCTGCTTGATGTGCTGAGGCGCAAGCTCTGCATCGACATCCCCGTCCTCAACACGACGAAGGCCGAGGCTGTCCGCGACTCATCCCAAGCCCACCTGCGCGACCCGTGGGCGATGGGCGATCAGAAGTTCGTCACCCCCATGGTCGCAGTCCCCGGCACAAAGCCCAAGGGCGGTTACACCGGCGACATCGTCGCCGTGTCCGGCTACTCGCTGTTCGGCCGCTGGTTGAGGCAGAAGGTCCTGACCCAGAAAGTCATGGGCAGCCGCCTGAAGGTCAGCGAGACCACTGACATCATCACGGCGCTGTTCGAAGCGCTCGCGGACGCGGCGTTCCTCGTCGAGGTCGCCGACAACCGGACCGTCGGCTACCGCATCCCCGGCGGCGTCATCACCTGGCAAGCCTGCGATGAGCGGGAGCCGTCGGCGTTGACTGGCAGCCACAC
>DPWC01000069.1:4191-4475 GCA_003529305.1 Actinomycetota bacterium | reverse complement strand
AGTGCGCAGTCATTCGATGCTGCCGCCGGATCTGCAGGTCGCCGGTGCGATCTACGATGTCGATACCGGCGCCGTGAGCTTTATCCCCGACTAGTAGCAGGTGTCAGTGGCCCGCTAGATATCTAGGTGCGCCGAGCTGAGTCCCTGACCCGCCACGATGAACTCTTTCCGCGGGGCAACCTCGCTGCCCATCAGCAGATCAAAGATGTTTCCCGCAGCTTCGGCATCGGTCATCGTGATACGGCGCAGGCTTCGACGGGACGGATCCATCGTGGTCTCGCGCA
>DPWC01000069.1:0-3962 GCA_003529305.1 Actinomycetota bacterium | reverse complement strand
TCCATCGTGGTCTCGCGCAACTGGTCCGCATCCATCTCCCCTAAGCCCTTGTAACGCTGAATCGGCTCCTTGTAGCGCTTGCCCTTCTTGGCAAGATCGGCCACGGTGGCGCGCATTTGCTCATCGCTATAGGTGTAGACGAACTCATTGGGCTTGCCGCCGCCCGTGATCACCTCAATGCGATGTAGCGGCGGTACCGCGGCATACACCCGCCCCTCCGCCAGCATCGGCTTCATGTAGCGGAAGAACAAGGTCAGTAACAAGGTGCGGATGTGGGCACCATCAACATCGGCATCCGACATCAAGATCACCTTGCCGTAGCGCAACTGATCGAGCGCGAAGGAACGACCTGAGCCGGCACCCAGTGCCTGGATGATCGCTGCGCACTCCTTGTTCTCCATCATGTCGTTCAACGAGGCCTTGTGAACATTCAAGATCTTGCCGCGAATCGGCAGCAGGGCTTGAAATTCGCTCGAGCGAGCCAACTTGGCGGTACCCAGCGCTGAATCGCCTTCGACGATGAACAGTTCATTGCGATCGGTGTCCTCAGTGCGGCAATCTGCCAGTTTGGTGGGCAGGCTTGAGGCTTCCAGCGCCGTCTTTCGTCGTTGCAATTCCTTGTGTTGACGAGCAGAGATCCTCGTACGCGAGGCAGCAGCGACTTTCTCCATGATGCTGCGGGCCCTCGCCTTGTCGGCACGCTTGGAACTTGCCAAGAACGCCGCGAACTGCTGCGCCACCACCGCTGCCACGATCCGCGATGCCGCTGGCGTGCCCAGAATCTCTTTGGTCTGACCTTCAAACTGCGGCTCCGCCAGTCGCACCGCCACCACGCCCGTTAGCCCCTCGAGGACATCGTCTTTGGCCAGATCGGCATCACCAGTCTTTAGCACCCGTGCCGACCGGCAACCCTCCGTGAGTGCCTTCGTCAGCGCGCGTTCAAAACCGACGACATGGGTGCCGCCCTTGGGAGTGGCGACAATGTTGACGAAGGAGCGGACCTCAGTGTCATAGCCCTCACCCCAGTACAGGGCGATATCAACGCCGAGTTCACGCTCCACTTCCGTGGGCGTCATATGACCTTTGGCATCAAGTACCGGAACGGTCTCTTTGAAACGACCCGAACCCGTCAGCCGAACAACATCACTCAGAGCGTGGGCGGCATCCATAGCATCGGCTTGCTCAGCGCTGCCGCCACCGAGAGCCAGAAACGAGCAGTACTCGCTGATGCCACCCTTGTGCTGAAACACCGCCTCGGGTTGCGCAGCATCGGCCCGCGCGTCATGCACGACGAGGCGAAGGCCTGGGACCAGAAAACTGGTTTGTCGCGCTCGATCGTGGACGGCCGCCAGCGGGACGGTGGATCCCCCGGTGAATACCTGCGGATCTGGCCACCAGCGAATCCGTGTTCCGGTGGCCTTCTTGCCTGCACGGCCGACGATGTGCAACCCCGACTTCTTCGAAAAGGGCGCATCCGGCCCGTCGCCGTCGAAGATGCCGGCCACCCCTCGGCGAAAACTCATGCCATGGCGCTTGCCGTCTCGAATGACCTCAACATCGAGCCGAGCGCTCAAGGCGTTGACCACGGAGGCGCCGACTCCATGAAGGCCACCGGACACCGCATACGAATCGCCACCGAACTTACCGCCGGCATGAAGTCTGGTCAGGACCACTTCGACACCGCTGAGTTTGGTGCGTGGCTCAATGTCCACCGGAATTCCTCGGCCATCATCGTGCACTTCGATGGAGCCATCGACATGCAGCAGCACCTCAATGGTGTGGCAATGCCCGGCCAAGGCCTCATCGACGGCGTTGTCCAGGACTTCCCAGACACAGTGCAGTAGGCCGCGATCATCTGTGGAACCGATGTACATCCCGGGTCGTTTGCGGACCGCGTCAAGACCCTCGAGGACCGACAGACTCTTTGCTGTGTATCCGCCGGCCATGATGGCGACACGGTAGCGAAATGGTCACGGTCTGGTTGCGCTCCGACACCCGACCAGCGGCCGCATCTGTGGTTCTGCGCTCTCAGCGAACACGCAGAGTTTCCGGTGGGTCGCCAGGGGCGCTCGGCCCCGAAATGGTGGCAGGATGTCGTCATGACCGAGGGAGGGACCGTGGACCAGACTCTCGATGCCGCAGTACCCACCGTTGAACTGCTGGCCACCGATCGTTGCGATCGTTGTGGTGCGCAGGCCTATGTGCGGGTCAATCTCGCCTCAGGCGGCGAACTGATGTTCTGCGCGCATCACGCGCACGAATACGAGTCCGCCCTCAAGCCGATCGCCGTGGACATCCACGACGAAACCGCGCGCCTGTCCTGACCCAGTAATACTCCGCTGCGCCACCTGCTCAACGGCTCGGGCGCCTCACCACCTCGCCGACCGTGGCTGAATTACGCCAAAGTCACCGTCATGATCGCGGTGTAGACGCCGGAAGACTGGAAGGCCGGAACGGTCAAGGTCAGCGCGCCATCGATGTTGTAGACCCCGGAGGTGGTGTCCCCCGAGCCGGTCTGCGTGTCCTTCGTGCACAGCGTCACCGGAGTGGCGAAGTTCTGGTTCGAGCCGCCTGGAGTTGCCCCCGGGGCGCTAGCCGTACCAATCGTCGTGCAGATCGGCGTGATGGCCAAAACCGACTTGGACATGTTCACCCGGGTACCCACGAAGTTGCTCAAAGTGGCCGTCAACGACCAGCCAAACGATCCGTAACGCTGGTCGATGACCTGAATCTGATTGAGGTCACCGGACAACGGTGTGGGCTGCTTTGGTGAGGTGATACTGCCGAAGTCCACACCGGTGTTGGTCGCGTTGGAGGCGGCCTTGTAGGTCTGCAGCGACAAAGTGGTGCCGGGCACCAAGCTGTTGAACGGCGCCGCGGCCCAGTCCACCGCAGGATCACCACCGCCTGCTGCGGTTTCGACCACGACTATCGCGCCGGGCGAGAACGGCGTGTACGAAGTCGCGGTGAGGGTTCCAGTTGAAGTGATCGTTCCGCTGATCGGAGTATCCGAGGTGTATACCGGAGTTGCTCCACTGACCGACGAGGCCGACCGGATCTGCACAGGTGCGCCGGGGTCGAAGTTGCTCGCCGTGACGGTGATCGGCAATCCCAGCGCACCCACATCGCCCGTAATCGTCACCGTGCGGGTACCCAAGATGGTTAGCGGGGTAAATGCCTCACCACTGCCGACGACCACCTTCAGGGAGCGCGATCCGGTGGTAGTTCCCGATGGCACGGTGACGCTTCCGGAGAGGTCACCCGAGCCATTGGTGGACAGCGAGTTGGTTGCCGCTGGATCACAGCCCGAGCCGTTGGCGGCACAGAACAACGCGGTGATGGTGCCGGACGCCCGACTGACCACGAAGCCCGCACCACCGACCACCACCTGATCGCCTACCCGGGCGTACCCGGTGACACCGGTGCGCTGACCGGTCACGGAGTTGATGAACACCGATGCGCTGAGTGGCGAGAACGCGGCATAGGCCTTATCCGTGGTCGGATCGCCGTCTGGAGAGTTCTCCGATACCTGGATGTAGGCCGTGTCCTTGTCGTTGACGATGTAGGGGTAGGACTGCAGCACACCGGAAGCAGAGATCTGGCCCTGAATAGCCGGATCGGTGGAGTAGGTCGGCCCCGTCAAGTTCGTGATCCCGCGAATGGTCACCGCCGCCAGCGGATCAAAGTCCGTTGTCGTGATGTCCACCGGCTGGCCGAGTCCGCCGCTGGCTGGCGAGAGGCTGATGCTGCGCACCCCCATCACGCGGAAGTTATAGAGCGCCGAGCGTCCCGAGTGCGTGACCTTCAATGCCCGAGCGCCGGTGGTCGCCCCCGAGGGGATGGTCACCGAGCCGGAGAGGTCCCCTGAACCATTGGTGGTCAGGTTGGAACTGGCATCGGCGTCGCAGCTGCCGCCGCCGACCGCACAGAACGCGGCCGTGAAGTCACCAGTGCCCAAACTG
>DPWC01000134.1 GCA_003529305.1 Actinomycetota bacterium | reverse complement strand
AACAGGGCTTCGCCTGGTCGGTCTCGTTGGATGTCGGTACCCGTGATGGCATCACGACGGGCCAGACCGTGATCAACGGCAAAGGCCTTGTGGGCCGCGTGGTCAGCGTGGGTCGCTCGAGTGCCACTGTGCTCTTGGCTATCGACCCCACATCGTCCGTTGGGGCCCGTGCCGCACGCTCGGCGCAAGTGGGGATCGCCTCGGGCAATGGACTCGATGGATTGACGCTGCAGATGCTGAACCCACTGGTGAATTTGACCAAGGGAAGCCAAGTAGTGACCTTCGGCTCACCAGGGGGTCGACCGTTTGTTCCTGGTGTTCCTATCGGCACTATCAGCGGAGTCTCCCGTGCCTCTGATGCGGGTGCACGAACCTGGACGGTGACGCCCTATGTGGACTTCACCTCGTTGGACATCGTGGGAGTCGTGGTCGCCGCTCCATCGCGGGACCCACGCGACGCTTTGTTGCCCAAGCCGCCTGCACCGGTGCCGACGGTGACCGTGACAGTGGGACCAACGCCGACCCCCTCTGTCTCGGCGAGCAAGTCACCCACTTCGCGGCCCTCGGTGACTCCCACAGCGGGAGCCTGAGGTGCGCGGATGGCGGCGCGTGGGCCTGCCGGCGGTGTGGGCGATAGTCGCCGTGGCTGTTCAAACGGTGGTGTTGAGCCGACTTCCGCTCCCGGGAGCAACTCCCGATCTCATCCTGGTCGTGGTGGTGGGCTGGGCGCTGCGTCAAGGTTCGCTGGCTGGCGTACTCATGGGCTTTGGCACCGGGTTGGCTCTCGATCTGGCACCTCCGGCCGTGGGCCCGGTCGGTGCGAGTGCGCTGGTGCTTGCCGTGATCGGTTTTGCTGTGGGCATCGTGGCTGATGACAGCCAGAGCTCATCGATCACACCACTGCTTGTTGTCGCAGCCGCTGGTGTGTTCTTGGTGGTGGCCCTGGCTGGTATTGAGGTCCTGACCGGTAGTCGCAGCCTGACCTGGGGTTCTGTGGGCGGTCAGGCTCTTGCTGAAGCCCTTTATGCTGTGGCTCTAGCGCTCGTTGTTCTTCCAGCTGTATCGGCGTCGATCCGGCGGTTTGAACCCTCTTCCCCGCGCTGGTAGCCGCTAGGAGGGATGGCCGTGGGCAATCGCTCGGCTCGCCTTCTGGTGCTACAGGTCTTTGCCTTCTCCCTTCTGCTCACACTCTTTGGCCGCCTCTTCTTTCTGCAGGTTGTCACCGGCGATCGGTACCAGCAGGCGGCCCTGAACAACACCACGCGTGAGATCACCGTTCCGGCCGCACGCGGCCTGATCCTTGATTCGCAAGGGCGCCCGCTGGCCTCGAATCGCACCACAGTGGTGGTCTCGGTAGATCGTCGTGCGGTGAAGTCACAGAAAGATGATGGCGCCGCAGTATTGAGCCGACTGTCGAAAGTGCTGGGCGTGCGGACTTCGGCGCTGAAGGCCTCGCTGACACTGTGTGGAACCAAGGGTGCTGCCAAGGCGCCGGTGTGCTGGAACGGTTCGCCGTATCAGCCCATACCGGTGGCCAAGGATGTCGATGCCACCGTCGCGTTGTCGATCATGGAGCGCCGGGAACTCTTCCCCGGCGTGACTGCTGCGTTGTCGACGGTTCGTGACTACCCGTCACCTGCTGGTGCCACTACGGCGCATGTGTTGGGTTACCTCGGGCCGGTCACGGACAAAGAGCTCAGTGCCAATGCCGCCCTTCGACGCACCGATCTGGTGGGCCGCACAGGCCTAGAGGCGGCCTATGACCAGTACCTCAGGGGAATACCAGGAGTCCGAACGGTCGCCGTGGACAACACCGGTGCCGTGACCGGAACAGTCTCAACCACTGCGGCGGTGCCGGGCGACTATGTGGTAACCAACATCGATGCCAAAGTGCAGGCGGTGGCTGAGAAAGCGCTGGCCACCCAGATTGCAGCAGCACGATCAGGCAAGACCTTTAAATGCGGTGGTGGCGCCTGCCGAGCAGATTCAGGATCTATCGTCGTCATGGATGTCACCAACGGTGCGGTCGTGGCGATGGCCAGCTATCCCGACTACAACCCCACGGTGTGGGTTGGTGGCGTCACTCAGCGTGAATATCGCGCGTTGACCTCCAAGTCATCAGGTTTTCCGTTGCTGACTCGCGCGTGGTCGGGGCAGTACATCCCGGCCTCCACTTTCAAGGTGATCTCCACTACCGCCGCCGCCCGCGCGGGTGAGTCGCTCAACGGCCCCTATGACTGTTCAAAGCAGTACAAGGTCGGCAATCTGACGAAGACCAACTTTGAGTCTGAGGCATTCGGCCCGATCTCGGTGAAGCGTGCTATCGAAGTGTCCTGCAACACCGTGTTCTACGGGTTGGGCTATGACGCGTGGGTGCGCGACGGTGGCCTGACTGCCAAAGCCGGTGGTGCTGATGAGTGGTTCGTCCGCACTGCGCGCGATTTTGGACTGGGTTCCTTAACTGGCATTGATCTGCCGGGCGAAGCCAAGGGTCGCGTGGTGAGTCGGCAGGATGTGCTGGATCGCTGGAAGGCCAACCGCAAGGACTACTGCCGGCGAGCGCGAGATGGCTATCCCGAGCTGACCGATCGAGCTCGCGCCCGCCTGTTGCAGGCCTACGCCAAAGAGAACTGCTCCGATGGGTGGCAGTACAAAGGCGGTATGGCAGCGGACTTCGCCATTGGTCAAGGAGAGACCGCAGTGACGCCATTGCAGATGGCCCGCATCTATGCCGCGATCGCAAATGGCGGAACGCTGTATCAACCACAAGTGGCAAAGGCCGTCATTTCACCGGATGGCACCGTGCTCAAGCGCTTCACTCCGGTGGCGCAGGGTCGAATCCCAACGAGCGCCTCAACACTGTCTTATCTGCGAGCTGCGCTTCGTGGCGTTGTCACCAACGGAACCGCGAAGGGATTGTTTGCTACCTATCCGGTGGCTGTGTCGGCCAAGACCGGTTCTGGCCAGGTGTTCGGTAAAGGATTGACATCGTGGTTCGATGCCTACGCGCCGTCGAGCAAACCGAAATATGTCGTCGTAATGACGGTGAGCCAAGGTGGAACGGGCGCGGGCACCAGTGGGCCCGCAGTAAAGAAGGTCTTTGATGCGCTGTTTGGGGTCAAGGGAAGTAAGGCTGATCTGCGGGCATCGGTGCTGCCCCGAGGGCAGTTGCCGGTGACCCTGCCTCGAATCAGCTCGAACGGCACTATTCGTGGACCGGTGCGGTGATGGTCACCTCTTTGTCACCGTTGAATAGTGGCTTTCGCCGAAGCCCCGTGGATCGCATACTGGACCGCGATTCCACAGTTCGCCGGATGGACTGGGTGCTCAATGGCGCGGTACTGGGGCTTCTGGTCATGGGGACCTTCCTCGTTTGGTCGGCCACGCGCCAACGCCTCATTGATTCCGGTGGTGATCCACAGAGCTTCCTGAAGAAGCACCTGTTCAATGTGGTGATTGGCATCGCCCTGGGCGCCGTCACGATGTTGCTCGACTATCGACTTCTTCGGGCCTACGCCCCGATCGTCTATGGAATATCAGTCTTGGGATTAGTCGCTGTGCTCTCACCGTTGGGTTCGACCATCAATGGTGCGCACTCGTGGATCGTGCTGCCACTGGGTTTCAGCGTGCAACCCTCCGAGTTTGCCAAGGTGGCGTTGGTCGTCGGCGTCGCTGTGCTGTTGGGTGAGCGGCAAAACGGTGAGACGGCGCCGCCGACCAGCGACCTGCTGCTCGCTGGAGCGTTCGCAGCAGTGCCGATTGTCTTGATCATGGCGCAGCCAGACCTTGGCACCACGATGGTGATCGGCTTCATGTTGCTGGGCATGTTGGCGGTGGCGGGAGTCTCAGGGCGGATTCTCGGTGGCCTACTCGTGACAGCGCTCATCGTCGTGGGCGTGGCCATCAAGGTGGGCGTCTTGTCGTCGTATCAGGTCAGTCGGTTCGCTGCCTTCGCCAATCCGTCATTGGATCCGCGAGGCGTGGGCTACAACACGGGGCAGGCCCGCATCGCGATCGGGCAGGGAGGTGTCTTCGGTCAGGGGCTCTTTCGAGGAACGCAGACCAACGGCAAGTTCGTCCCTGAGCAGCACACTGACTTCATCTTCACGGTTGCCGGTGAAGAACTTGGCCTGATCGGTGCCACGGTTCTCATCGTTCTCATGGGCGTTGTGCTGTGGCGCACGCTGCGGATCGCTCGTCGAGCCGAGGATCTCTTCGGACTGCTAGCGGCCACGGGTATCGCGTGCTGGTTCACCTTTCAGGCCTTCGAGAACATCGGCATGACCTTGGGGATCACCCCTGTCACCGGACTCCCACTGCCGTTTGTTTCCTATGGGGGATCGTCGATGTTCGCCAATTTGATGGCGATCGGACTGCTACAGAATGTCCATACCAAACGCTATGTCTAACATCTGTCGTGTGGCGGGCGAATCGATCTTCCCTCTCCTTGAGCCCCTGCTGCCACGAGTCTCTAAGCCCGTGCAGTACATCGGTGGCGAACTCAATAGCGCAACTAAGCCGTGGGAGTCGTGCGATGTCCGTTGGGCCTTGATGTATCCGGATGCCTATGAGGTGGGGCTGCCCAATCAGGGCGTCATGATCCTCTATGAAGTGCTCAACGAGCAGCAGGGAATCTTGGCGGAACGCACCTATGCCGTGTGGCCGGATCTTGAAGCGCTGATGCGCGAACACCAGGTACCGCAGTTCACAGTCGATGGCCACCGTCGCGTCAGCGAATTTGATCTCTTGGGTGTCTCGTTCAGCACCGAGCTGGGTTACACCAACATGCTGACGGCGCTCGACCTCGCCGGCATCCCGCTGCACAGCGGTGAGCGTGGAGTGGAGCATCCCGTCGTGGTCGCCGGCGGGCACGCGGCGTTCAACCCTGAGCCGATCGCTGACTTTGTTGATGCCGTGGTGATGGGCGATGGTGAGCAGGCGGTCTTGCGCATCTCCACCCTGGTGGCTCAGTGGAAGGGCGAGGGCCGCCCGGGCGGTCGCCTGGAGCTCTTGCTGCGACTGGCCGAATCGGGCGTTGCCTACATTCCCTCGCTGTACAGCGTGGAGTACCACGATGACGGACGAATTCGCCGTGTCGTGCCGTCCGATCCACGAGCACCGTGGCGCGTTGCCAAGCACACCGTGATGGACCTTGATGAGTGGCCCTACCCCAAACAGCCATTGGTGCCACTTGCCGAGACCGTTCACGAGCGGATGAGTGTGGAGATCTTTCGGGGGTGCACCCGCGGCTGTCGGTTCTGTCAGGCCGGCATGATCACCAGGCCGGTGCGTGAGCGCTCCATCACCGGCATCGGCTCCATGGTTGAGCAGGGACTAGCGGCCACCGGATTTGAAGAAGTCGGCCTCCTCTCGCTTAGCAGTGCCGATCACAGTGAGATCGCGCCACTGACGAAGGATCTGGCGGATCGCTACGAAGGCACCAACACAGGGTTGAGCCTGCCCTCCACGCGAGTTGACGCCTTCAATGTGGACTTGGCCAACGAGTTGAGTCGCGGCGGGCGTCGCAGCGGTTTGACCTTCGCCCCTGAAGGTGGCAGCGAGCGGATGCGACAGGTCATCAACAAGATGGTGACAGAGGATGACCTCATTCGCACTGTGGCAACGGCCTACGCGAATGGTTGGCGTCAGGTGAAGTTGTATTTCATGTGCGGCCTTCCTACCGAAACCGACGAGGATGTGCTGCAGATTGCCGATATGGCCAAGCGAGTTATCGAAGTTGGTCGGGAAGTTTCTGGTCAGCGCGATATTCGCTGCACTGTGTCGATCGGTGGATTTGTCCCTAAACCCCATACGCCTTTTCAATGGGCGGCCCAACTGGGGCACCAGGCCACGGATGATCGACTGGCGAAATTGCGCGACGCCATCAGGCAAGACAAGAAATTCGGGCGCTCCATCGGATTTCGCTATCACGATGGTCGACCGGGCATCATCGAAGGCCTGCTTTCACGAGGAGATCGCCGGGTGGGGGCGGTCATTGAAGAGGTCTGGCGCGACGGTGGCCGATTTGATGGCTGGCGCGAACACTTTGACTTTGACCGCTGGAGTGCCGCTGCCGAGAGCGTGTTCGCTGACCAGGCGGTGAGTCTGGATTGGTACACCACCCGTGAGCGAGGTGTCGACGAGGTCTTGCCCTGGGACCACCTCGACAGCGGCCTAGATCGCGAATGGCTGTGGCAGGACTGGCAGGACGCCTTGAGCGGCGCAGAGGTGGACGACTGTCGCTGGTCCCCGTGCTCAGACTGCGGGGTGTGCGATCAGCTCGGCACACAGATCCAAATTGGTCCCACGGGACAGCGACTGCTTCCGGTACTGCCGGTAGGCGAGCCGGTCTAGGTGGCCCGCACTCCTGACGGCCCGCCACCACCACCCACGGTGCAGCGGGTTCGCATTCGATACGCCAAACGCGGCCGGTTGCGTTTCACCTCGCATCGAGATTTCCAGCGATCGTTCGAACGAGCGTTGCGGCGTGCACAGGTGCCCGTGGCCTTTAGCGCCGGTTTTTCACCACATCCGCGCGTCTCGTATGCCAATGCCGCACCCACTGCTGTGGCCAGCGAAGCGGAGTACCTCGAGGTCGGGTTGTCGCGAGTATGCGAATTGAGGGCGCTGCACGATGCACTAGATGCCAGTTTGCCCACGGGTTTCGACATCATCGAAGTAGTGGCGGCAGGAAGCGGCTCCCTAGCCGATCGCTTGGAAGCGTCGTTGTGGCGGATCGAATTACCAGGGATCTCGCGCCCTGACACCCGGGCAGCCGTAGGCAGTTTTCTTGGCCTCAGCGAGGTACCCGTTGAGCGAATGACCAAGAACGGCATTCGACGCTTTGATGCACGAGAAGCCGTGGTGTCACTGGCCGTATTGCCTGACGACGGGCCGACGGAATCTGCCTCCCCTGAGGAAAGGCGGGACTGTGCCATACTCCAACTTGTCGTACGGCACACCACACCCGCTGTACGGCCCGATGATGTCCTTACTGGATTGCGCACGACATCGGGCCTGGCGCCCTTCGAACCCCCACGGGTGACAAGGCTCGCGCAGGGTCCGCTTGACCCGCGGTCCGCCACTATCGGCGATCCCTTCGATCCCGATCGCAGCGCCAGTGCGGACACCATCACCCCCCGCGGCTAGCCGCGGGACCCATTGGCTTCCTCTGGTAGTACCGGCACAGCCGGCGGCCCAGAGACAACCGGCCCAAGCGGCCGAGCACGACAGTGTGCCTTCGTGGCGTTGTCGTTGCCGGCTTCGGGCCTGACAGGAGAACTGCCCGCATGCTCGACAACGAGCTCACGGCCAACACCAGCCCAGTAACTGACCGCCACGGCGCCGAGGAAGGCACACGCGACGGTAAGCGGCCGCGCGCCCTCGCAGCGGCGGCGAAGAAGACCACGGTGAAAAAGACGGTCACCAAGAAGTCGGCAATGCCGAAGTCTTCAACTGCCGAGGACACTGCAGAAAAAGCGACTAGCAAGAAGCCTGCGGCAAAGAAAACCGCCGCCAAGAAGGCGGTCAAGTCCACCACTTCTGAGCCAGAATCGGCGTTGTCAGGTGGCGGGGTGAAGAAGGCTGCCAAGAAAGCCACGGAGACTAAGACCGCAGCGGCAGCGCCACGCGCCAAGAAGGCGGCGGCAGCTGCCGATTCTGGAACCGATGGACCAAGTGTTCCCAGCGTGGTGTTTCAAGCGGCCACTGCTGCCGATGCACCTGAGGCCACTACCCGCACTCGCTCCCGGAAGCGCACAGCCTCTGTTGAAACCACCGCTGAGGAAGCACCTCGTCAGGATGGCACTGACGCCGAATCCAGTGACGATGGTGACGGCACGCGTCGTCGCCGACGCCGCGGTGGTCGCGGTCGTCGAGGACGAGGCTCGTCGGGAACAGCCGATGCGGAGGCAGCGACTGCGACGGGTGACGGTGACTCCAACGCTGAGTCAGACACCGATTCTGACGCGGCCGAGGACGCGCCAGGTACCACCCGTCGGCGCCGTCGTCGCAAGCGCGGCGAGGGTGGCGAGGATGACGATGCGGGTGGTTCAACGCGAGTGCGCGAGCAGCGCACCGCAGAGGCGGACAAGGGTTCGATCCGCATCGAGGCCAAGCGGCAGCGGCGGCGGGAAGGTCGTGAAGCTGGCCGACGCCGCGTTAATGTTCTGACGGAAGCAGAGTTTCTTGCGCGCCGCGAATCGGTGCAGCGCGTCATGGTGGTGCGTCAGATCGAAGACCGCACCCAGATTGCTGTCCTTGAGGACGGCATCGTCGTGGAACACCATGTCTCACGCGATGAAAACGCCACGATGGTGGGCAATGTCTACCTCGGTCGCGTGCAAAATGTTTTGCCGTCGATGGAAGCGGCGTTCGTGGATATTGGCCGTGGCCGCAACGCGGTGCTGTACGCCGGTGAGGTCAATTGGGATGCCGCCGGACTTGAGGGCCAACCGCGGCGGATTGAGTTCGCGCTGAAGTCTGGCGACCCCGTCCTGGTGCAGGTCACCAAGGATCCGGTGGGGCAAAAGGGTGCTCGACTGACCTCGCAGATTTCTCTGCCTGGTCGTTTCGTGGTTTTCGTCCCTGATGGCTCCATGACGGGTATCAGCCGCAAGCTCCCTGACACGGAGCGGTCGCGGTTGAAGTCTGTGCTCAAGCGAGTGGTTCCAGACGGTGCTGGCGTGATCGTGCGTACCGCGGCAGAAGGCGCCAATGAAGAGGAACTAGAACGCGATGTTGCTCGGCTCGTGGCGCAGTGGGAGGACATTGAGAAGGCCAAGGCCACGGCAAAGCCTGCTTCTCTGTTGTATGGCGAGCCGAATCTGACCATTCGTGTGGTGCGAGACATCTTCAACGAAGATTTCACCAAGCTCGTCGTCAGCGGCAACGAGGCGTCGGAGACCATTGAGCAGTACCTGACGCAAGTGGCTCCGGACTTGGCCAGTCGCATGGAACGCTGGGTCGGAACCGACGATGTGTGGAACGAATATCGCATTGCTGAGCAACTCACCAAGGCGCTGGATCGCAAGGTGTGGCTGCCCTCGGGTGGCTCGTTGGTGATTGACCGCACCGAGGCGATGACGGTCGTTGATGTCAACACCGGACGCTTCACGGGCAAGGGGGGCAACCTCGAAGAGACCGTGACGGCCAACAACCTGGAGGCCGCTGAGGAAGTCGTTCGCCAGATGCGACTGCGCGACATTGGCGGAATCATCGTGGTGGACTTTATTGACATGGTGCTGGAGAGCAACCG
>DPWC01000136.1 GCA_003529305.1 Actinomycetota bacterium | reverse complement strand
GTTGCCGCGTCGTCTGACGCGGCGATGCGGCCGCAGTGGCCTGTGACGCCCCACCACATCGTGCGTGACTTGGACCTGCCCGCACAGGACTGGCTGCCGGGCCATCGCGGCATCGATCTGTCCTCGGACGATGCCGTGGTGCGTGCTGTGCTGCCGGGACAGGTGGCGGTGGCTGGTCGCATCGCTGGCACCTGGACGATCGCCATCGACCATCGGATCAGCCCCGTCGGCCCTGTGCGCACCACCTACCAAGCGGTGGTGCCTGCCGTCCAGGCCGGTGAGCTGGTCACCGCAGGCCAGTTCATCGGCCAACTCGACATTGACGATCCGCACTGCTCAGATCAATGCGTGCACCTCGGCGCGCTATCCGGACCAGCAGGCAGGCGCTCGTACCTTGATCCGCGAGTGATTCTGCCGCACCGGGTGCGTCTAATTGCCCACCTGACCGATGACACATCAGCAGCGAGCGGCCCTACCGCAGGCCGATGGCAGTGGGCGAGAACTCAGTCGTGCTCAGCTTCCAGCATCTTGGCGCGCATCTGGATGACCGCTTTGGAATGCATCTGACAAATGCGGCTTTCGGTCACACCCAGCACCTTGCCAATTTCGGCCAGCGTCAACCCCTCGTAGTAGTACAGGGTCACCACGATCTTCTCGCGCTCAGGCAACTGATCGATCGACCTGGCCAAGAGGAGTTTGGTTTCTTCGGTCTCAAAGGCAGCCACTGGATCCTCGGCCATGGCGTCTTCCAAGGTGTCCAGCAGTGTGAGTTTTTCGCCTTTGTCACCGCCGGCCCCGAGCATCTCATCGAGGGCCATGACATTGGCGTAGCTGACTTGACTAAAGATTTGATGAAGATCATTGAGTGAGATGCCGATGTGCTCAGCAACCTCCGCCTCCGTGGGGGTGCGCATCAAAGTGCCTTCGAGAGCGGCATAAGCGCGCTCAACGCTCTTAGCTTTCGCCCGTACCGAGCGTGGAATCCAGTCGATGGAGCGCAACTCATCAATGATCGCTCCGCGAATGCGCGTGATCGCGTAGGTCTCAAACTTCACCTGGCGTTCGAGGTCGAACTTCGAGATCGCATCGATCAGGCCGAAGATGCCGTAGGAGATCAGGTCGGACTGCTCCACATTGGCCGGCAGACCCACACCCACGCGACCGGCCACATACTTCACCAGCGGTGAGTAGTGCAGGATCAAACGATCACGAAGAACTTGATCCTCCGAGGCTTTGTAATCCACCCAGAGCTGCCGTAGCGCGTCCTCAGCGTCAATGCGATCGCCACCAAAGACACCCTCATCGTCCAGATCCCCGGGCATCGCCAGCGCATCAGCCGTCGAATTCTCGACGGTCTCGTCAGCGTCCCCCTCATCAAGGGCTGCACCGGCGGCTGCCAGCAAGGCATCGGCTTGCGCTTCGAGTTCTGCGGCACTGGGCTGGGGATCGTCGCTGATGCCTTCGCGACCGAAGGCTTCGGCAGAGAGTTCTTCGACTTCGTCGTCGGTGGGGTCCTCTACCAAGTCGGCAGCATCTGCACCGGAACTGTCGGCGCCCGCATCATGCCCGCGGGTGCGCCTGCTCATAGGTAGCCCTCAACCTTTCGACGGACACATGCGTGTAAATCTGTGTTGTTGCGAGCGTAGCGTGGCCCAGCAGTTCTTGGACGCTACGAAGATCAGCTCCGCCCTCTAAAAGATGGGTGGCGGCCGAATGCCGGAAGCCGTGAGGCCCCACATTGGGCGCATCTGGGGCTGCCGCCAGCGCGCGGTGGACCACCTCGCGGGCGGCCCGCTGGCCCAGTCGGCCCCCTCGGGCCCCCACAAATACTGCGCCGGCGGCGGAGGCCCCCGCCCACTGCGAGCGACCCTCCTGAAGCCATCGCTGCAAAGCTGCTATCGCAGGTTGCCCCAACGGCACGGTTCGTTCCTTGTTGCCCTTGCCGAGCACTCGCACGGACCGTCGTTGCCAATCGATGTCACCAAGGTCCAGCGCGGTTAGTTCACTGACCCGCACTCCGGTGGCATAGAGCACCTCCACGATGGCGGCATCACGCAACGCCCCAGGCTCTGCCGTGGCTGCCGCATCAGCCGCTGCATCCAACACCTGCACCATGTCATCGGCTCGCACGACTTCTGGCAAGACTCGATGAGCTCGCGGTGATGCCAACCGTGCTCCACAATCCTGAGCGGCTCGGCCCGTGCGAGATAGCCACTGCGTAAACGCCCTAGCCGACGCTGCGTGCCGTGCGACGGTCGTGCGCGCCCGCCCCGCTGATTGCTCACCAGCGAGCCAGCCACGCAGGTGGCTCAAGCTCAGGTCGGCGGGATCATCGACACCGTGACGCCGCGCACTGGCCAGCAAAGCGCCGATATCGCGCGAGTACGCCCGCACGGTGTGGGCGGCAAGACCCCGCTCGTCGCGCAAGTGAACGATGAAGGCCTCTAACGCCTCTTGAGCTGGCGCGGCGAGTTCGCCAACGACAGCCGAGGTGGGGGAAGCCACGGACATGACCTAACCGTGACGCACTCGGGGTCGGTGCGGCAAGTTGGCTCGCCGCCAGCGTTGCCGCCGGTAGGTAGTGGGCGGTCAGGCGGCCACGCTGAGCAAGGGCGCCATGGCCTCAACAACCTCATCTGCTGAGGTCACCAGCACTGCACCATCGCGAATCAGCGCGTGCGTTCCGGCCGACAACATAGAGGTCACGGGGCCGGGTACGGCCATGACTTCACGACCCAATTCGTCTGCACGCCCCACGGTGCTGATGGCGCCACTGCGGGCAGCGGCCTCGACCACCACCACACCGAGGCCAAGAGCGGCGATCAACCGGTTGCGGGCAAGAAAGCCCTGTCGAGTCGGCGTCGCGCCGGGAGGAAGTTCTGTCACCAACACACCATGAGCGGCGATGGTCTCGAACAGGCTGGTGTGGCCGGCCGGGTAGGTCTGATCGATTCCGCTGGCCATCACGGCAATCGTGAGGCCACCAACTGCCAAGGCGCCACGGTGCGCCGCGGCATCAATGCCGTAAGCACCACCCGAGACCACCGCCAGTCCTCGTTGCGTCAGAGACGCACTGAGGTCGAAGGCGATCGTGCTGCCGTAGTGCGTGGCCGCGCGCGCGCCGACAACGGCCACCATCGGGGAATTGAGCACGCCCAGGGAGTCATCGCTGAGTTCCGCATCGCGACCGCGGATCCATACGGCCAGCGGGGCGCGTTCGTGCAAGTCATCGAAGTTCGCCGGCCACTGCGCACTTGCCGGTGTTACCACCCGCGCCTGCACCTGTGCGGTGCGCGAGAGCGCGAGGTCAATGAGGCGAGAGGGTTCTTCAGCAAGCAAGCGTTGGCGGTATCTGGCCAGTCGTCGCTCGTCGCGGACCGACCGGGCCCCCGCTAGAGAGCCACCAAGAAGCGCTGACAAGGTCTCGACTGCGCCATGGGCTTGTAACCAGTGGTGCACCAGTCGATCACCGACGACAACAACATGCGCCAAAGCAATGCGAGCGCTCTCTTCGGTGAATCGGCTGAGAGATGTCACGGCGCCCCCAGCAGTGCCCGATCGCGCAGGCTCACAGCCTCCGCCACACACTCGTCCGTGAGGGTGGCGTGGCCGCTGAGATCCGCGATGGTCCACGCCACGCGCAGCGTCTTGTCGGTAGCGCGTGCACTGGCCCCGATCTGACGCGATTGCTGCCAGAGGTGCCCCACCTGCGATCGCGTTGGCGCGAGCGCTCCACCGCTGCGAAGGGCGCGACCGGGAATGGTCGCGTTCGTGGCGATGGACAACGGCGCTAACCGATGCTGCATCCGTTCAACGGCTTCGGCGACTCGCGCCGCCACCTGTGCGGAGGATTCCGGTGGGTCCTCGCTCGCCCAGAGCGTTGAGTAGCTGCCGCCGTCGGTGCGCACAATGAGATCAAGGCGATCGAGCAAAGGGCCAGAGAGTCGCTGGGCGTAGCGCCGACGCTGCGTCGGTGTGCACCGGCAGCTCTTTCCGTCATCGCCGCCGCCACAGGGGCAGGGGTTGGCCGCCATAACTAGTTGGAAAGCAGCCGGCAGGCGGGCGGTGATACCAGAACGGCTAACGGCCACCTCTCCTGATTCCAGTGGCTCGCGGAGGGCATCAAGAACATTGCGAGAGAACTCTGGGGCTTCATCGAGGAACAACACCCCGCGATGCGCACGAGTAACCGCACCGGGGGCGATACGACCGGAGCCACCGCCTACTACCGCCGCCAAACTCGCGGAATGGTGCGGCGCCTCGAAGGGTCGCCAGGTCATGGCCCCTGGCCCGAAGCGATGTGTCGCCATTTCGCCGACTGAGGCGATGGCGGCCACTTCACGCTGATGCTCTGCGGGTAACGACGGCAGGATGCCGGGGAGGCGTTCGGCCAGCATCGTCTTGCCACCACCGGGCGGACCATGGAGCAGCAGATGATGGCCGCCCACTGCCGCCACCTCGAGTGCCCGACGAGCCTGCTGCTGTCCGTAGACCTCTGCAAGGTCTTTGTGCACCATAGGCGCATCGCTCGCCTGCGTGCTCGGTACCGCCGCCGCCGAGACGGATTCATGAGATGGTCGATCCTGCGCGCCAGTGAGCACGGCGATGAGGTGTCGCACACTGGTAATGCCCATCACCTCCATCGCTGGTGACCAGCACGCCTCGTGCATCGCCGATGTTGGAATCACGACCCGCTTCAGCCCTGCGCGCTCAGCGGCGATCAGTGCCGGCAGCACACCGCGAACATCGCGGACACTGCCATCGAGACCGAGTTCACCCAGCACCAGAACTTCGTCCACAGCAGCTGCTG
>DPWC01000213.1 GCA_003529305.1 Actinomycetota bacterium | reverse complement strand
AAAAAGTCCAAGTCAACGCCGTGGCCACCGTCTCGTGGCCAGCGACGATCAAAGTGACGATCTCATCGCTGAGTTGACGATCGTCAAAACCCTCGCTGGCCAACAACATGCCCAGCAGATCTGGCGTCTGTGGCTGCGCACCGCGTTGCTCAGCCAATCGACGGGCCGAGACCATCACCTGCACCGTGCGATCAAGGGTGCGCAGACTGTTGCGCAACGCAACATTGCCCGGCGTCGGCAAAGTCATCGGCAGCGGAAAGGGTGAGCGAGCCCGCGCGACCACCACATCCAAGGCCCGCAACACTGCGCGCACCAACTCGGAGGCCTCACCGGAAAGATCGTGACTAAACAGAGAGCGGCCCACTGCTTCGAGGGCCGTGCGCATCATCGCCTCATCAACATCCACCTCGGCGCCAGGCGGCAGCGGTGACCACGACGCCACGAGGCGATCGACTGCGACATCAATGTGCTCAACAAAGTGATCCAGTACCGCGCGGTGGAACGCCGGCTGCATCAGTCGGCGTTGCCGCTTCCACAATTCACCATCTGAAGTGAGTAGACCATTGCCAGTGATCAGCGACAGCGATTTGTACTGCACCGTTTGGCGATCATGGGTGCGGTGCTCTGTCTGCAGCAGTTGCTTCACGGCATCGGGATGATTAGCAAAGAACATCTTCTGACCTGGAATAGGAAACTCCACGAGATCGCCATAGCGGTCCGCCGATTCGCGCAGAAAGCCCAATGCATCACTGCGAATGCGCGGCAAGGCCCGCAGCATGTCCAGCGGTTCAGGACCCCGCAACGAGGGATTCACGAAGTCGTGGGGCTCAGCTGCCGCGGCGAATGATGCGACGCAACATCAAGAAACCCAGCACGCCACCAGCCACCTTGGCAACGCGATCGGTGCGCAGACCCGTCTGAGGGTCAACGAACCACGCCTTCGCCCGGGCCAGCCCAGACTCCGCGATCGACATCGGGTCAGCCCGCTCAACAAGGTCGTCCACGCTGCCCGCCAAGCGTTCACGGGTAGAGGCGATCCGTGCTTCGAGATCCTCCGGAGTGGCCGAGGGAGCCTGCTCAGAGGACTGCGTGCCCTCAGGCATCTGCGCGTTCGCCATGCCCGAACCCTAGTAAGCACCCGGCGGCACGCCATAGGGCCTTGTTGCCAAAGATTTGCGAAAAGGTCCTTGGGCGCCTAGGGTCCGTCGTTATGACCTTGACCCCACGCCGCACCTTGACACCGCTGACTCTGACCGCCGTGCTCGCCGCAACAGGACTCGTTCTTGCTGGCTGCGGCACTTCCGGAACCACTGCCTCCACCGACAAGCGGCTCAAGGTCGTCACCACGGTGGCTCCGCTGACCAGCATTGCGGGGTCAGTCGCCGGAAATCGAGCCAGAGTGGAGGGGATCATTCCTGAGGGCACGGACTCCCATACCTATGAACCGGCACCGCAGGTTGCCAAAGCGCTGAGCACCGCCGACCTCGTGGTGATCAATGGTTTGGCGCTGGAAGAACCCACCAAGGAACTCGCCCAACGCAACCTCAAGAAGGGTGCAGCAATTCTTGAAGTGGGCACCAAGGCGATCCCCGAATCGCAGTGGATCTACGACTTCTCGTTCCCCAAGAAGGACGGCAAGCCCAACCCCCACCTGTGGACTGATCCGGTGTACGCCGCCAAGTACGCCACGATCATCGCCGATGCCATGGCCAAGGCCGACAAACCGAATGCGTCCTACTACCGCGCCAATGCCGCCGCGTTCGGCAAGCAGGCCAAGGCGCTGGGCGATGCCATGCGAGCCGATCAGAAGTCGGTGCCGCGTCGCGTTCTGCTGACCTACCACGATGCCTACGCCTACTTCGGCCGCGATTTTGGGTGGCAGATCATCGGCGCAGTGCAGCCCAAGGATTTCCAGGATCCGGCCCCCGCTGAGATTGCGCGCCTGATCACGCAGATCAAGGCGGAGAAGGTGCCGACGATCTTCGGCTCTGAGGTCTACCCCTCAGCGGTGCTGGCCGAGATCGGGCGAGCCACCGGGGCTCGATACGAATCCTCCTTGCGCGATGACGACCTGCCAGGAAAGCCCGGCGACGCAGAGCACTCATGGCTTGGTCTGATGCGTTACGACTTCACCACCATGGTCACTGGACTCGGCGGCACTGCGACACAACTGAAGACCATCCCCTTGACGGCGCCGACCACTGACGAGGCGGTGTACCCCCAATGACGGGGACCGGAGTAGGCCGAGTTGTCTGCGATGTCGTTGATGTCGATGCCGGCTACGACCGCAACACCGTGCTGCGCGGCGTGACCATGCATGTTCACGAAGACCAGTTCACCGGCATCGTCGGTCCGTCCGGATCAGGCAAGACCACCTTGTTGCGACTGCTGCTGGGCATCGTTGAACCCAGGCGGGGGACCGTCCAACGCGAACCTGGCTTGCGTGTGGCCTATGTGCCGCAGTTAGAAACGGTGAACTGGGACTTTCCCCTCACCGTCGCTGAGTGCGTAGTGATGTCCCGCACTGACCGTCGCACCCTGCCGTGGCCATCTGCTGCAGAACGCCGCACGGTCGCAGAGGTTTTGGATCGATTGGGTATCGGACACCTTGCCGACCGCCACATTCGCGCCCTCAGCGGAGGTCAGCAGCAGCGCATGTTCATCGCGCGAGCCTTGCTGCGCGAGCCCCAGTTGCTGCTCTTGGACGAACCCACCTCAGGGGTCGATGTGAACACGCGGCACGACATGCTGCATCTGCTCGCCGACCTGCACCGCGACGGCATCTCGATCGTGTTGACCACTCACGACCTCAATGGCATGGCGGCCCATTTGCCTCACCTGATGTGCGTTAACGGCACCGTGGTCGCCGACGGCTCACCCGAAGAAGTCCTGACCAGTGAGGTACTAGAG
>DPWC01000093.1 GCA_003529305.1 Actinomycetota bacterium | reverse complement strand
AGAGGAGATAGATGACTCGCCAGGGAAACTCATTTCGCCAACGGATGCTGCCGTCACATCGCCGGTCACCGAGAGTCCCCCGTATTCGCAAGAGTTGCCTTTTACTCGTCAAGCCAACCCTATAGTTCACCTTCTCATCAAGGCATATCTCGCATTTTCTCAAGAAGGCCAATGCCTCTGCCACTGAACATTAGGGCACTGACACCATAGGAAAGTCTTGGGCTCTTCTGACCACCCACGAGATCACACACCTATTGACGCTGGCGCCAGCATTCGCGCCTTATTCACTCATGCGCCCAGATTTCATGGACCACGGGTGAACCTGCGAATCTAGTCACGAAAGAAGCACCCGGGCCTGGCACCAACCGGTCACATAGACAAGACAACACGGCCACTGGCAGCCGACTGGTACGCCTGTGGTGCCTCCGCCAGTGGAAAGACAGCCCCGATGTCGGCGGTCAACACACCGCTGACCTGATCGGCCAGCGACGCCTGCATGAGTCGATGCTGTTCGTCCTCGCTGATGCGAAAGCCATTGAGTCCGATGATGGTGTGCTCACGCAGCAGCATCATGGGCACCACGATGGGAGCCACAGCGCCAGCCTGATTGCCAGCCAGCACATGAATGGCATCCGGCGCGCTGGATCGAATCGCAGCTCCGGTGAATCCACCACCCAACGGATCTATAACCGCATGAACTCCCTCGCCTCCGGTGGCATCGAGAACCTGCTGCGGGAGGTCGTCAGCATCCGCCAAGGCGATCGGCGTGACCGTGCCTGCACCGGTGGCCGACGGGATGGCATCAACGCGGCGGGCAGCAGCCACCACATGAATACCGGCGGCTGAGGCGATCTGAACTGCGGCCCGCCCGAATGCTCCACTAGCACCGAGCACTAAGACACATTCGCTTTCCCAGAGATTGGCCACATCAAAGAGGGCACGCCGCGCATGCATCCCGGCATTGGAGACCGCGGCCACTGACAGCGGATCTAGCCCGTCGGGAACCGCCACCAGCTGGCGCGTCTCACACACAAATCGCTCGGCGAAGCATCCATCTCGATGCAGCCCCATGCCGGTCATTTCCGCGAGCACCACATGCAGCCGACCATCGGTTGTTCGCCCCACTGCTGAAACGCCCGCCACCATCGGCAATGGGCCAGCACCGGGAAAACCGCCACGGGCGATCTGTCGATCAAGGGGTTGAAGATCGGCAGCAACAAGCTCCACCAGCACAGAACCCTCGCTTGCCACCGGCTCATCACGATCAGCGACCTGCGGTGAGGCCGGGTCAGTGAATTCGGTCAGGACGACAGCGCGCATCACTAACTCTCTGTGGGACCAAACACCGGCAACGCACGACCATCGCTGAGATCGCGCCAGGACAGTTGCACAGCCTCATCGCAACGCCACGCATCCGGTGCGCGGCCCACCAGATTGGTCAACACAATCGGCCCTTCGGCCAACCGAACTCTGGCCACCACATAAGGCGCTTCGAACCCTGGCAGGGCGCGATGCACCACCGTGAAGGAATCCACCACACCTGCTCCGCTAGCCACCACCCAGTCCAATTGATCTGTGGCGCCACACAAAGTGCACAGCGCACGCGGGTAGTGCTGCACCGCATCGCAGCGCCCACAGTGCTGCAACAGCATCTGGTGCTCGCGCGTGGCTTCCCACCACGGTGCGGTGATCTCATCAATCGGCGGTAGTTCGATCTCGCTCATCGATCCACCCCCAACACCACCGTGGCTGAGGTGGAAAGAATGCCGCCGGTGCCGTGCGCCAAAGCGGTTCGAGCGCCGCTGACTTGACGCTCGGCACACTCACCGCGCAACTGCCGCACCGCTTCAACGAGCAGCAAAACTCCGAACTGCCCGGGATGGCAATACGAGAGCCCGCCACCGGAGGTATTCAGCGCGAAGTCACCGCCGGGAGCAATGCGTCCGTTCTGAACAAACTGCCATGCCTCGCCGCGTGCGCAAAAGCCCAGCGCTTCAAGCGAGAGCAATACCGTGATCGTGAACGAGTCATAGATCTGGACCACATCAATCTCCGCCGGAGCCAGCCCGGCTTTGTGCAACGCGATGGCTCCACTGACTTGCGCTCCCGTTGTCACGAGGTCCTCAGGGGTGGCCATCGAGGTATGCGAAGTCGATTCGCCATAGCCCAGGATATGGATCGGCGCTCCGGGCAGGTCACGAGCGCGCTCGGCCGTGGTCAGCACGATCGCTCCTCCCCCGTCGGTCACCAAGCAGCAGTCCGCCGCTGACAGCGGAGAAGAGATCAGCGGTGACTCCAAGACGGCATCCACCGTCAACGGACCCGCGCCGTGGCGAAATGCCGCTGGATTCAACAGCGCCCATTGCCGCGCAGCCACAGCAACTTCGGCCAGGTGTTCGCGGCCGGCACCGGTGATGTGCAGGTAGCGCTGCGCCGCCATCGCGTAATGCGACAACGGGTAGAGCGGACCGTAGGGCCCTTCGAACTGAGCTTCCGGCGTGTGCGGCTCGAAGAGATTGCCCAATGATCGCGATCGCGCTGATCGCTGATTTGACGCAAAAGAGATCACCACAACTTCGGCTTGTCCGGCCTCAATCGCCTGAGCTGCGCGAGCCACAAACATCTCGAACGCGGCGCCACCGGCAAAGGTGGAGTCTGTCCATACCGGCTCAATGCCGAGATAGTCCGCCAATTGCGTGGCCGAAAATCGCGCCACCGAAGTGCAGGCCAGACCATCGACATCGCCCAACGACAGCCCTGCATCAGCAAGCGCTCGCGTGACTGCCTGAGTCTGCAGATGCAGTACCGATAGCCCGGTGTCGCCTAAGTCGCACTCGCTTGCTCCCACGATCACCGCGCGACGATCGCTCATCAGCGCACCAGCACCGTCACGCTGCACGGCGCGGCAGCCACCCGCGCCTTGTCACCCACTACGCCGACTTCACAATCCAGCACGATCATCGTGCCCTCATCCGTGGTGATGACCTCACGCACTGTCGCGGTGCACTCCACGGTTTCACCGGCGAACACCAGATTCTTAAAGCGAAAATCCACGGCTTGCACCCACGCCGCTGGGCCAATCCAGTCCTGCGCCTGCTCCACCAGCAAAGCGCCGAAGACTTGACCATCAACCACAGCGGCCGGCAACTGCTTGGCTGCCAAATAGTTGGCGTCGTAGTGCAACTGATGCCAGTCCCAGGTAGCTCCGGCGTAGGCGACCATGTCGGTCTGCGTGATCGTGCGCCGCAGCGGCGGAACACTCGTTCCCACCTCAAGTGTTGACACATCGACCTGCGACACCGGCGGAGTCATGACAACGCCGTCCAGATCAGCGTTTCGGTATTCGTACCGATCAGTGCGCCATGCTGATTGGTATAGGTCGCCTGCGAGGTGACAATCAACATGTCTTGACCTTTGGATGTCGTTCGCTCGGTGGCGTCCACGATCTCCCAGGTGGCCGTAATGATGTCTTCGGGATACACCGGGTTGTCGAAGGTGTAGGAATTGCCACCACGCACGAGGCGCGAATTGGGCACCTCGATGCCCCACGAGTGCCCCATGTAGCCCTCATGATTGCGCACTCCGGACATGTACTGATTCGTTTCGGTCACCCAAGTCGGTGGCGCAATCACATCGCGATAACCAGCGTGATGGGCGGCCTCAGCGTCGGTATACAGCGGGTTGTCATCACCCACAGCCATCGCGTAGTAACGAATCGCGGCTCGCCCGACCGGCTCCGGAGCCGTATACACGGCCGTCTCGCCGATGCGAGCACGCAACTCGTCGGTCAGCAGGCCCATGGGTGTCAGTCTGCCGCAGGCGGGTCAGTTATCCCGCGAAGGTCTGCCGTCGGCACGACCTCAAGGAGAAACTCATCGCGCAGCAATCCTCCGCACACGATCCCGGTGGAGGCCGGATAGGGCTCGCGCAACTTCTCGCGCCGAACATCGGCCACGGCGCGGTAGTCGCCCAATCCGCCGGGACAGACATATTCCACGGTGGTCAGCAAGGCTTCAGCCCCCACACCCGCGGCCGCCATGGTCTGCAAGATGGAGTCGTAGGTGAACTCCGCTTGGGCGCGCAGGTCACCAGGGTGCAGCGATTCCTGCGTGTGCGGATCCAGCGCGGCAAACCCCGACATGTACAAGGTGTTGCCCGCCTTCACCCCCGGGTTGTAGGTGAGGGTGTTGTAGCGATCCCAACCGGGGTTCACCGCTTCCAGTGGGTGCCGGGATGCGATCGCGTCGATGGCGCACAACACACCAGGGGCATGCAGTTCGCTCATCAAAATGCCCGCCGCCCCCGGATACACCGGACCCAGAAGATCGCGCCGCGGGCGCCCGATCTTGGGATAACGCTCGCGCGTGGCCGGTGTGGAGTAATCGATGGTCTGCACCAGTTGGGACAACGACAGCCCCGCCTGCTCAAGCAGTTCACCAGCGCGCTCGAGGCAGTAGAAGTACTGGCCGACAATGTCACCATCAGCGACGATCTCGCCCTTGTCATCAATCGGCAGCAAAGTCGGCAAGTACACAGCACCGTCATGACCAGTGCGCACGGTTGTGCGTCGCCATGTTGAGTCATCTCCGGTCAACAGGGCCGTGCCGCCGGCAGGCTCTGCCTCCACTTCCACTTCGATGAAGGCCTGGCGTCGCACAAGGCGATCCACGATGACGGTCACCACGGTGGGTTGGTGTGCGCCAAACAGGCGCTCACGCACCTCGCGGGCTTCGTCGTAGTACGGCAGCCCAGCAATCGAGATGTTCTCCACCACGCGCGTGACATCAGCGAAGGTTTTCCCTGCGGCCGCAAGAATCGCCTCTTGCTTGGCATAGGCGGTCTGCGCCTGCTCGCCCATTCCACCCTTGATGCCGGCCTTGCCCAACTCGGGGTCGAAGGCTGAACCGGAGTGACCGGAATTGATCACGCTGTCGCCATCCACCAGGCCCAGCGAGAAGGTGTAGCCCTTGTAGTCGTACCAAGGGAATGACTCCGGCTCGATTGCACGAAACGCCATGGTGGGTGCGGCCTTTCTGTTCTTGGCAGGTGTCGTTGATGACAACAACGGCGAAGGTTACGGAACTAGCCGACCTCGGCCAGATCGGCGACGAGATCGTGAATGATCGTGAGGTCAACTTGGCTCTCCAGAGCGAGCAAACACTCCGCAAGTTGGGTTGCCATCGCCGACTGCCCGCCGCAGTTGCCGTAGAACTTGGCCAACAGTTGCTCGTCGGAAAGGGGCCGTTGCGGACCACCCAGACTGCGATCGACTTCACCGTGCAGCACAGTTCCGTCAATGAGCCGGACCTCCACTCGGCCAGGAGCGTCAGCCGCGACACCACCATTGAGGTCGGCCACTTGCGAGACCACCTTGGCCGAGAGATCACCAACCTCCGGGCGCAGAACCGAGGCCAGGTCGTAGGTATCCACCGAGATATCGCCATCAATGATCAAGGCAGCGACCGACCACGGCAAGGAAAACTTGGCGTCATAGGAGGTGCGCGGACGCACCTTGACCGCCACTGGTTCACACACAGTCGGCGCGCTGTCGGGATGCACCTGTGCAGTGATGGACTCGACGGCATCGGCCGATGGAATCTGTGGCAGCACAGTGCGCAACGCATCAAGCGTGACATGCATCAATTGGCACGACGGATAGGGCTTGATGGTGATGCTCTCAACCTCCCAGCGTTGACCCAGTTGTCCCACCACTGCGTCAAGATTCGCCGGTCGGGCACTAAGCGCCGAGAAGATGCCGTGCGGGCCTTCGAGCACAGTGGCTGGTCCCGTTGCCCCTTCAGCAGCCAAGCGAGCAGCCAACACTCCGTTGAAGCTGGCCCCGCCCGGATGCAACTGCTTCGTTGAGGCACCAGTAGTGAGGAACTCCAGTAATCCCCCAGCGCTAGACCCAGCAATCCCCAAGGCGTTGCTCGCACTCACGGCGTCCTGGCCCAGCAGCTTGACTGCGACCGCAGCTGAGCTCAGCACACCTGCTACTTGGGTGGCGTGCAGACCGCGGGCGTGGAAACCGTGCGGGCTGGCCATCGCCACACGACAAACCACCTCGTAGCCAAAGAGCGCCGCGGCCAACACCTGCTCACCGGTGGCACCGACCTGCTGACCCACCGCAAAGGCCGCCGGGAGCACCACAGAGGTCGCGTGCACCAGACCGCCAGCGTGCGTGTCGTCAAAATCAATGCCGTGCACCAGCGCCCCATCGGCCAACGCCGCCGCAGGGGCCGAGCCTTTCGTTCGCTCACCTAATGCGCGCGCCTCAGGGGGACCACCGAGTGATCGTGCGACCGCCACGGACGGTGCTGCCGCTGCCGTTCGCAACGCCACTACCGCCA
>DPWC01000147.1 GCA_003529305.1 Actinomycetota bacterium | reverse complement strand
ACCGAAATCGGCCGGTACTTACATCAAGAAGTAGGTATCAACCTTAAAGATGATGACCTGTTACAGAAAATTGTGCTGCGAGCCGCCCGCCGCGCGCAAGTAGAAATCGAGGGTGGTGACTAATGCGCATTACTCGCATTGGCCTCATTCAATATGGCACCTTTACCGATCGCACAATTGACATCGGCCCGGGGCTTACGGTCATCGTCGGACCCAACGAGTCGGGAAAGTCGACCCTGCGCGATGCCGTCGCCGACATCCTTTGGGGCATCGCCGGTAGGTCGCACCCGAGAGCTTTCGGTGGTCGAAGCGTCGGGCAATTGAAGCTCACGGCATCGTTGACCGAATCCAATGGTGAGGCGCATCACTATGAAGTGACCAAGAAGGGGTATCTGACCGCCGAGGGGGCAGTGGCCACACCGTGGTGGATCGGGGGAGAGGTTAGTAACCGGGCCGTTTGGACCACGGCTCTAGGTGTCGACCGTGACGAGTTGATCCGTGGCGGCAGGCAGATTCTCCGCGATGGAGGTGACCTTCACCCTTTGCTCTTTCGAGCTCGCACTGGAGTGAATCTGGCAGCCATCGCCAAGGCATTTGAGGATAAGGCCAACGCTTTATACAAGCGGCATGCTAACAACCGCAGCGTAGAGGTGCGTAAGGCGTTAGATGCCTATGAGCAGGCAAGAAAGGTTGCAGACAGTGCGGTCTCATCAGCGGCCACCGTTGAACAGCTTCGCCAAAACGAGAGTAGAGCGAAGACCGCACTTGACCGTGCGAAGGAACAACATGATGCCGCTACGGAAGCCAAGGATTCCGCCGAGGA
The DNA here is from genome assembly GCA_003529305.1 of Actinomycetota bacterium. Classification (GTDB taxonomy): domain Bacteria; phylum Actinomycetota; class Actinomycetes; order UBA12327; family UBA12327; genus UBA12327. Next base: position 9,028 of record DPWC01000147.1, on the reverse strand, counting down.
GGTTGAACGCGCGTGGGCGCACGCCCAAACGGTGCAACTCCTGCAACGCGAGATTGAAGACCTAGCCTCGCAGGGGCCAGCGCTGGACACGACGGCGCTTGCATCGTATGAAGCACAAACACATAACCTCAATATTGCTAAGCAAAGCCTCTCTGAGCTTGAGGAGGAGTTTGACGAATTGAGGCAGCGTCTCGAAGCCTCAACACCCGACTCAGCACTCTTAGCGTTCACTGATCGGATTGACACCCTCATAACCCGGGAATCCCAAGTCGCTCTTGATCGCAAAGACCTTGAAGATCTTCTCGAAACCCGCACTCGGCTGCGCTCCCAATTGCGCCACCACATAACTGTGTTGGCTCCAGAGAGTCTGGTGCTCCTCAATGACGAGCCTGTTGACGACGATGAGTTCATAACAGCCGCCAAGCGTCTTCTGCTTCCTAATGATGTCTTGGTGCCAATCGACCATGCGGCGGAAAACTTGCTCAGCGCAACCAAGACCGTACATGAGCAGCAACAACGCTACGACAAGGAGCAGGAACGGCTTGACCTTGAGTCTGACGCTGCCCTCATTAGTATCGAGGACTTGAGTGCCATTCGATCGCTAAGAGATTCGAGTTGGCGGGCGATCCGCGACCCTTGGCTCACAGGCAATCTCCCCGACGCCCCTACCCGAGAGCAATTTGCCGTTGACTTGGATAGGGCTCTCCTTAAGTCAGATGAAGTCACTCACGACTCGATCCGGAATGCCCGCACAACGGGTGCAGATGCAGGCCGACGCGAAGTCCTTCAGCAAGGGGTGGCGACGGCAAAGGAGCAACTTGATCGGGCTCTCGATCATGAGGCATCAACAAGAACGGCTTGGGAGGCCCTCGTCGCCAAAGTGGGCCTACCGCAAGTCAGCGACGCTGCGTCCTGGCAAGTTCGTAAAGAAGCGCTTGCGGATCTGCAGACCGACATCACCAATTTGCTAGACGCTCAAGCAAGATCTATGCGCTGTCAAGAATCCATCCGCTCCTTCGAGGATGAGGTCGCCCAATTAGGCCTGGACGCAGTTCACTCCGTCGTTGGATTCGGAACTCTCAAGGAGCGTTTCAATGCAGCCAGGGCGGCTGACGCTCGTCGCGTTGAAATCAACCAGCAGCTGCGGGAAAACCAGAATAAGCGTACTGAGAAGCAGAGCGCCATAAATAGGGCTATGGATGTGCTCCGGTCGTTAACAGATAGCCACGAGGATCTAGAAGCGGTGGCGCTTCGAAGCGCCAACATCCGGTCCAAGCAAATTGATTTGGACAATGCGTTGGCGCAGCTTCAAGCCTCGGCTCGACCAGGTACTAATGAGAGGGACCTGATTCGACGTGCTGTTGTCCTGACGGAAGCTCAGGTGAAAAGCAATGTGGAGACATCGAAATCCGAGTTGCACAAACTCACAGAACAACGTGATGCCGCAAACCAAGACGCCAAAATGGCACGTGTAAGGCGCGAAGAGGCCGAAGTCCAAGGTGAGGCTGCACATTTGAATGACCTCGCCGTTCAAAGTGCCGGAATGCTCTGGGAAAAGGTTGATGAATACCTCGAGTTCCGCTTTGCAGCTTCAATTGTCCACCACATGGCGGAAAGAGAGGGCGCCAACGAAGACGCCTCACTCATTGCAAATGCATCGTCCTTTGCGCGTCAAATCACAGGTGGGCGGGTACAGAACATTGAGGTGGACAACACTGTCGATAGCGGACCCCGATTGATTCTCGTAGCCGAAGATCTTTACCAAGGCACTGCAGATGAGCTCTCCGAAGGCACTGCCGATCAAGTTTTTCTCTCTCTGCGGCTGGCCGGGATACGTGAACAGCAGGATCGTTCTCGTCGTGGAGGTCATGGCGAACTTCCCGTGGTTCTTGACGATGTCCTCATGGGTCACGACGACAAACGCACCCGCCAAGCGCTGGGACTTCTGGTGCAAGAGTCCCGCGACCAGCAGATCCTCCTAACTACGCACCACAGAGCAGTTGCCGAGCAAGCACGGCAACTTGGTGCGACAGTCGTAGAGCTCTAGTCGCGTGGCGCAGAAGTTGGGTGCCTTCTGACATCGCGTTGTCGCAGTTCGACGCAGTCCGGAGACAATGCCACAGCCACCTATGGGCCCAGTAGGAGTCTTACCAGGCGACCCTTGCCGAGCCACTGGCGACAGTGCCCGACTCCATACCGAACCATTGGACCGTTTCGGTATGGAGTCGGGCACTGATGATGGCAAGTGCAACTCCTACTTCCGCCACAGTCTGGTCAGGGTTCGACGTGCCTGTTGAATGTGACGCTCGGTGACGTAGAGGGCGACAGCACCTAGCGCGGCTACCAGAACCGACATGTCATCGGCAAAACCTCCCGGCAGAACATCGGGAATCAAATCTGACGGAATACCGAGATACACCAGAGCACCAATCACAGGCATTCGTTGTTTTAGTGGCACCTTGGCATCGGTGGCGAAGTAGTAGGCAGTGAGCACCTTCTCCATCGCTTGCCGTCCGACCCCGGCCGCTACGCGACGAGCCCTACTCCAAAAATCCTGACGATCAAATTCGCTGCTCATGGTTGTTCCCTTTCGTTGCTTAACTCAGAAGGAGGTGTATAGTAGGACCCTACTAGGCCCCTATGTCAATGGGGCGGGCGACTGAATACGAGCAGACCATGTCACCAGGGTCCGACACCAACATCGCACTGGGCCGCGCCGTGGCCGAGTTGCGGAAACGCACGCGCAACAGCCACGGCGCTCCGCTCACCCAAAGAGATTTGGCACTCCTTATGGGACTTAAGGGGCAGCACAGCGCCATCACCGTTTCGCGAATAGAACGCGGAGACCTCAAGATCACTCGCCAGCGCGTGGAAAAACTCGCCGAGGCGCTGGGGGTCACTGTTGCTGAATTGGAAAGGAAGTCCGACGAGCACCTTCTTCAATTGTATGACGGACGCGCCACTCATGACCCTGATGGTTCCGTAGGAAGCATGATTGGCTTGGCGATTGGTGGGCCCCAGTACATTGAAAACCGGCGGCGGCGCAGTGAATTAGAGGCTCGTGTCCAGGACCGCCAATGGAACACCGAGAGAAATTTCAAGAAACTGCGGCGGACGCAGGAAGATGTCGTAGGCCAATTTTTCATGCCGCTGATGGAGCAGTTCCAGCGAGTTCAACAGCGCACGCCGGCTGTTGAACTTCCCGAACCACCAACGGGCGATCTAGCTCAGCAACTTGAAAGCCATCGACACTCCCTCACCCAAGTAGTCATTGGCACCTTGGGTGGGAGCGCACTCGGAGCTGGTTTAGGCGCCGCTGCAGGGGGCGGCGCCGCTGCAGTCGCCTTTGCGCTTGTGAGTTCATATTTCACGGCCTCAACTGGGGTGGCAATAAGTCAACTCTCCGGGGCTGCAGCAACGAGTGCAGCGATGGCTTGGCTAGGTGGTGGTCCACTCGCCGCCGGTGGCCTTGGAGTCGCCGGTGGCGCTCTTGTGCTGACGGGAATTATTACTTTGCCTACTCTGGTTGCCGCCGGTGGCGCTCTCTGGTTTCAATCTCGGAAAGTCCGTGAACGGGCTGCCTCTGAGGCAGATCGCTTGGACGAGGCTTGGGCGCTCCTAGAGGAGACGGACAAAACACTGACTCGAGTATGGCAGTGGATGCGTCAAGAGCGCGAGCTGTTAGACGAACTGGCCGACGCGGGACTCGAACGCCAAAAAACTCTGCAAGCGGCGCTCAATAACACCGAGGGGGATATTGTCCTTGAGGACTTGGGTGATGATCTAAGAAGGACCATCCAAGACCTGCAGGACATTGCCGTCAGCATCCTGACCTTGTTGGGACTTCCGATTTTGGACGACCTCAGCTCGGACTCTGGAGACGCGTCGGACTCCGCAAAGAAACAAGAATGGATAGACCTCGTACTCGGGGATGTGAAAGCGCGCGTAAAGTCGTTACACCAACAGCCTGGCGCTGAGGAGGCTGTCTCGTTGGCCTGAATCTTTACCTCGCCAAGCCGGCAAGAATCCTCACAAGGAGTGTGAAGGAGCGGCCGAAACTCGGTACATAGGACGGTATGTCCGAGTCCAAAATCCACTTCTAAGTTCTAAGTGATTCTCACGCGCGACCACCGGGACCGGAAAATTTACGATCTCGACCCGTCCACAGCGGGCATAGTGGCTTAAAGGGACAATCCATGCAATGCGGTCCGCGTTGAGCTAGCGCAACCCCGTTCCTTAGAGCAGTCCGAGCACCCTCAAAGGCATTCATGATAACCAGGCGATGGTCTTTCACTTCCCGAGACTCTAGGCGGCGCTCATCCAAGGTGCGGGTGGCAAGACGTACCAGACTTAGGACGATTCTTAATGGCTTGGGTGAGTTTTCGCTTGCAAGTAGTGCGTACGTTATTAGACCAAACCAAGGATCATCTGTTGGCACTGGCCGGTCTGCGTGCCATCGTGATTGTGTCTTCCACAAATGATCTTGCACTCCGTCGTAACGATCACCGCCCGTTTTGAAGTCGACCATCTTCCAAGAATCGTCCCTCCCGATCAGCAGATCAATTCTCCCGTTGACCACGAGTCCATCAATTGCGGCCGTTAACTCCCGTTCAACTCCCCAACTCTCAACCCTGATCGTGCGCGGGTCGAAAGTCCTGAATAGTGCATGGATCCGGCTGTCAATGATGTCAAGGTCTTTTGCACCATGGGAGATTCCGCGTTCCAAGAGGAGGCGACGAGCCAGCTCCTTAGCAATGTCAGGATGGCGTTTCTCTAGCGGACTGCGAAATACCCCAGCGATAACTTCATGAATCAGGACTCCGCGAAACCGCGGCGACAGCCCATTGCCTGAACCTGCAGGAATTTTCGGTGATCCCATAGTCCGAGGCCTTGACGCTGACTCATCACCAGCGACAAGAAATCTGAGTTGACACGTCAATAGCGCAGCTAGGCCCTGAGTAACCATCACCGACTCATGCATTTTCCCGCCGTCTGGAATCGAAACGTAGCGAGAGGTGCGAAACGGCACGAGAAAGACCCTCCATTCAACAATTCCAACGGTTGTGGGTGACGACTGGCAATTTCCGCGCAGCCACCGAGCCCAACATCAACACACGTTTCTCAACGCCTATTACTCCGCTTGCGCCATAGACCACAACCGGTGGTCAATTCAAGACATCAAAAAATGCGAACATTTTCGGACCAGAAACTGAAGCGGTAGTTCTCTGCACGACGCGGCGCTGTCACTAGGAAATCAGAACTGCTCGCCATTGGGCACCTTATAGCGGTACGAGGTGGTCTCTAACTACTCAAGGATTGGCTTCCAGGGCCTAAATTCGGGCACCCTTACCGCTTGTCGGTGGCGCGCCCGTAGGGATTCGAACCCCAAACCTTCTGATCCGTAGTCAGATGCTCTATCCGTTGAGCTACGGGCGCCCGCTGCCTCAGCAGCCCGCACACCATAACGCACCAACAGCTGCCGTCTTGAGTGCCGCCTACCATCATCACCATGCCGCCAGCCAACCCTGAACGCTCCTCACACTTTCCAGCCATTGAGAAGAAGCACGGTAAGCCGATCGCGCACTGGCTCAAGATTGTGAAGAAGAACGAGGCGCTCAAATACGAAGAGCAGATTGCATTGCTGCGCGACACCTATGGATTCAGTCGCGCACATGCCAATGCCTTAGTGCTCTACAACCGAGGTAACACCAGCTCTCGGCGCTTCGAGACGGTCGACGATTACCTAGCGCCACACGCTCCCGCTACCCAAAAGTCAGTCCGCACGATCCTGTCCACCATCAAGAAGGCCGCACCCGGCTCGCAGGTGGTGATCGCATGGAATCAGCCCATGCTGAAGCTCGACGGTGCCTACATCTTCGGCATCTCTGTGCTGAAGAACTACATCCTCATCGCGCCCAACAGTGCGACGGTCATTGACCAATTCAAAGATGAGCTCGACGACTACATCGTCAATAAGAAGACGATTCGGGTTCCCCTGGACTGGAAGCCCGACACCGCCTTGTTGCGCGGCCTTGTCACCGCGCGCATCGACGAGGCGTTCGGGTAACAAGAGAAAGAAGTGGCGGAGGTGGAGGGATTTGAACCCTCGATGGGCTTAAGACCCAAACCGCATTAGCAGTGCGGCGCCATAGACCGGACTAGGCGACACCTCCGTGCGCTGAAAGACCCGAAAGCCCACGAGCGCAGGCGAAGGCTACCGGAGTGCTGACTAGGCTCGACATGTGAGTGCGCAACGCGACAATCGCGGTGACAGTGCATCTTCTGTCGGCCGCACACAAGGTGCCAATAGCGCGCGCAAACTCATCATGACCGTGCTGAGCTTCACCACACAGCGCCCCACACCCACCATCCCTGAACTTGCTGAGGCAGTCGGCGTTCCTCAATCCACGATGTATCGCTACGCATCCCTGCTTCGCGAAACTGGGCTGATTGAACCCATTGGCGACAGTCGCTACCGACTCACTGATGCCGTTGTCGGTCTGGCAGCCGCCGCCGATGCGGGACGCACCTCATTGATCGACGCTGCGGGTGGCCACCTCGCGGAATTGCGCGATGCCTTTGATGAAACCGTGTTGCTGGCCCGACGCGGTGGGGCGCATGCATATTGCATCGCGCGTGAGGAGTCGTCGCATCCTGTGCGACTTCAGTTCGCCGTTGGTCAGGCGATGCCCCTGCATTCGGGATCCGCGGCGCGAATCCTGCTCGCGGCCATGCCCGAACGCGAGCGAACCAACTATCTGGAACACCAGGTGGCATCGCTGTCGTCCGGTCAGCAGGCTCTTCTGAGTGAAACAGCGCTCGCACGGGTGCGCACCGATGGGTGGACACAATCGCGAGAAGAAGTAGACACCGGTATCTGGGGCTGTGCAGCGGCCATCACCCAACGCGGGCATGTGGTGGCGGCCCTTGGAACGGCCGGGCCGCTGTCGCGCCTTGATGAGGATCGCCGCCGACACATCATCGATCTGGTGCGTCGGCACGCTGCTGCGATTTCCACCGATCTCGAGGACCGTTGATCCACGACCGCCGTCTCGGGCTGCTGCGGATCGGCGGTCTGCTCGTTGTGCTCGGGTCAACGCTGCTGGGGTGTGCGTCCAACGGACCCGCGCCTGAGGGCACCGCCAGTGGCACACCCTCAGCATCAAGCAGTTCTTCGCCTGCCAGTTCAACATCCACCACACCACCGGCCGCTCGACCCTCCACGACTGTTCGCCCCACCGCCACCGGAGCACCCCCAGTCGCCAAGACAACAATCACCCTGCGTGCTGTTGGGGATTGCGACGACTGCCAATTTCAGGCCTACCTCACCCGCAATGGCCGTACCTCTAAGTACTCAACACCGCGGCGATGGTTGGATCGCACACCCAGTTGGACCATTGCCACATCGTTGACGCGCAACTTCGCCATTGGTTTCACGGATCTGCCGCCCGACACCGTCAACAACCAGCCGACGATGGTTGTGCTGCAGTACGAAGGCGTGTCCCGCGGCGCCACGCTCACTCCCGCGCAGGCGCGCACCCAGTCCTCCGGCTCGTACTGCTGGCGCGGCACCACGGCGCGCTCGTATCGCATCACCGTGCGGGTAGCCACGATTGAAGTCACCAACCCTGATGAAGATCAGCGCGCCACTGACCCGACCGTTCCGCAAAAACTGGTCTACGCCACGCCATTGGTGGGTAACGCAGGACGCTTCCACCCCACCTTTGCCGGGGGGTTGGGCACCAGGACTCCGCGCTGCCCATAGTCAGCGCTGCGTTACAGCTCCGCGCTACAGCGCGGCGAGTTCGCGCTGCACTCGAGCAATCGCCTCATGGGCTGATGTCAGCATCGAGGTGCCGCGCAGATACTCGGCCTGAGCGGCCGGGTCATCCATCAATGCGCGCAGCATCGCGTTGCGCTGCTGTCGAGCGGAATCGTCCTTTTCCTGCATCTCTTTGAAGTTCTTCTTGGTGTTGGCCTGCACATATGAATGACAGACCTCGCTGCGCACCGTGCCGTGGATCTGGGCTGCCTTGTGGGCATCAACTCCGCGCAGCTCAACGGCTTCAATGACATCGGTGGCCGACCACGCGTCGTGGATACCGCTGTTCATGCCGAACCCACCGAGTGGGTTGTTCATGTGCGCGGAGTCGCCGGCCAACAAGATTCTGTTGATCGCGAAATTCTTCGCCACTCGCTGATTTACTCGATACAGCGAACGAGCGATGATCGGGAAGTCCACCTGCGGGTATCCCACATCCGCGAGCACGCCGTTCAGTCGCTGCTGAATGCGCTCATCTGATACTGCGGCGTCGTCATCCTCCTGCGGACCGACTGCCATCAGGCAGCGCCAATGGTCGGGGGTCTTCAGCAACACCATCCACTCATCAGGGTCGGTGATGTAGGCGACCTCGACAAGATCGGGCATGGCATCGCGGAACTCGAAAGTTGTGGACATCACGAGGAAGCGCTCAGCGAAGGTTTCGCCAGGAAACTCAAAACCAAAGGACTGGCGCACCATGGAGTTGGCCCCATCGCAGCCGATCAACCAGTCACACTCCACACGCGAGCCGTCATCCAAGATCGCCACGGCGAAATCCGCGTGGTCTTCAGCGCTGGCCACACCCGTGCCAAAAACCAGGTGAGCATTGGGGAATTGATCGAGATGCCGCTTGACGATCCTGGTGAACTTGGACTGCTCCAACTGCAGGCGGTAGGGATACGCAGTCTCGTCCTTAAGTAGGGACAGATCCAGTTGAGCGATCACGCCGCCTTTGCGATCGCGTTGTTGAAACAACGGGACCTGCAAACCTTCCGCCAGCATGTCCTCGATCAGACCCAACTGCTCGCATAACTCAAGAGTGGGGATGTGAAATGTCGACGCCTTGGAGTCCACCGACAGGTCGTCGCCCTTTTCAAAGATCGTGACATCAAGACCGGCCTTCGCCAGCTTTAGAGCGGCTGCCATCCCCACCGGCCCAGCTCCGGCAATCACGACTTGCTTGCGTGCCGACATTGCTACTCCTGC
>DPWC01000148.1 GCA_003529305.1 Actinomycetota bacterium | reverse complement strand
TCGGCCTTCTGGGGCTCGCCCGTGGTCGTGCCAGGAGCCGATGACAACGAGGTGTTTGGCAGCAGGAACGAAGCGATCAGGCCGATGATGATGAATCCGGCAGCTACCAGCGCCGCTAAGCGAATGGCCGTCGAGTAGCCCTGCGCGGCACCCTCCAGCAACACCTTGCCGTTAGGCAAGGACTCGAGACGGGCGTAGCCGGTGCCTGCGGTGGCCCGCAGTTGCTCGGTCACGCGCTGCGCGGTCTCCAGCGAGACGCCTCGATCGGTCAGGGCAGAGGTGGTCGCGCCGAATCCGGCCAACAGCGTGGCACCCAGAACGGACGTTCCCACCGCGGCACCCAGTGCACGCGAGGTCGACTGCGCACCCGAGGCTTGGCCGCTCTTCTCGCGCGGCACCTGAGACAGCGAAATACCGGCCAGCTGCGAGGTGGCAAAGCCCACGCCCATGCCGTAGACCACCAGGGGAGGAACTAGCGCCCACCCTGCCGGGGACGGCGTCAAGGAGAACGCCAACCACACGATGCCGGCGACCTCGAAGATCATGCCCATCCGCAGCGTCCAGGCGGGGCCTCGGCGCTGACTGAAGCGCACGGCGGCGCCAGTGCCGATGAATGCACCGGCGGCCAAGGTGGCTAGCACAGCTCCGGCTTGCAGCGCGCTGTAGCCGTACACGGACTGCAAAAACAGTGAGAGTGCGAACAACACACCGAACTCGCCCAAACTCACGAGCAGTCCCACGAGGGTGCCGTAGCGGAATGAGCGCACCTTGTACAGGCTCAGTTCGAACAGCACGGAGCGGCCGCGACGGGCGCGTCGTTGTTCCCACGCGACGAAGCTGGCGATCAGAACGATGGACATCACGAGTGCAGCGGCGGTGGGCGAGACGGCCTCGAAGGTCCATTGCAGGCCACCGACTTGCAGGGTCTTCAGGGTGCGAAGCCAGCCGAAGGCGGAACCTTCGATGATGCCAAAGATCAACAGGGCCAAGCCCACTGTGGCCATCACGGCCCCCACCACATCCAGACCGGTGCGGTCGCGATCCTCGCGGCTGTCGGGAATGAACTTCAAAGTCAGTACGGCGGTGAGGATGCCGACGGGGGCGTTGATGAGGAAGGCCCACTGCCATGAGGCAAAGCCAAGAATCCAACCGCCCAGCAGCGGTCCCATGGCAGAGACGCCACCGATGACGGATCCCCACACGGCGAAGGCGATGGCGCGATCGCGACCGCGGAAGACTGCATTAACTAGTGACAGTGACGACGGCAGAATCATCGCCGCACCAATGCCCTGTGCCACGCGAGCGGCCACGATTTGGGCAACGGTGTCGGTCAGTGCCACACCCACACTGGACAGGGCGAAGATCGCCACACCGATGAGGAAGACACGGCGTCGTCCGATCAGGTCGGCGATGCGACCCATCATCAGCAGCAGCGAGGCGTAGGTCAGGGCGTAGGACGCATTGACCCAGGTCGCTTCCGCGGTGGTCAGGCCGATGTCGGCCGAGATCGCCGGGATAGCCACATTGGAGATCGTCTGGTTCAAGATCGTAGACGCGACTCCTAAGGACAACGCCCCGAGGGCGAACCAGCGCAACCTGTTGTTCGGCAGGAGTGAGCTGGGTGCCTCGGGCGCGCTGGCTGGAGGTGTCGGCTGAGCCGACTTGGTGGCAGGGGAAGGTGCCGCAACGCCCTGGCCGGGCGTCGTCGTGCCGATGCGCTCCACGGTGCTGGAGCCGGTACTGGGGGTATCAATCGTTGCGGTCATGGCCACCAATTCGTTTCAGAAGTTGTTCAACTTTATCGGTAGCCTAGGGGCCTGTCCACCGGCTCGCCACACAGGAGGCCCCCATGGGCCCTGAGCCCACGCAAAACCCCGGAAATGTGGGCGTTTCCGGGCCTGAGAACGGCGCCTGGGCACCTGGCCAGACGCCCCTGAGTCTGGGTGGCTGGGACCTTGAAGTCCCGGTGGTGTTGGCCCCCATGGCCGGGATCACCAATCTGGTCTACCGATCTTTGTGCCGCAGCTTCGCCGAAGAGGCGCTGGGGATGCCGGCCGCTGGGGACGACCGGCCACGGACCACGCCGAGCCACCCGGCCGCGCTCCTGCCAGGACTGTTCGTCTCCGAGATGGTCACCGCTCGTGCACTGGTGGAGCGCGATGCCAAGACCTTGCGCATGGTGGCCTTTGCCGCTGATGAACCCCTGCGTTCCCTGCAGCTCTACGGCGTTGATCCGCAGACGATGCAGCAGGCAGCGGCGATGGTGCGGGAAGAAAACCTTGCCGACCACATCGACTTGAACTTCGGTTGCCCGGTACCCAAGGTCACGCGCAAGGGCGGTGGCTCGGCATTGCCGTACAAGCGGCGGTTGTTCGCCAAGGTGATCGCTGCCGTCGTCGAAGGCGCGGGCGGCAGTGACTCTGATGCGCTACCGGTGACAGTGAAGATGCGCAAAGGAATCGACGACGATCATCTGACCTACCTCGAAGCCGGCCGCATCGCGCAGGACAGTGGCGCGCAGTGGGTGGCTCTGCATGCGCGCACGACCTTGCAGTATTACTCCGGCCACGCCGATCTTGATGCCATCGCGGCGTTGAAGCAGTCACTGAACATCCCGGTGCTGGGCAATGGCGACATCTGGGAAGCCGCCGATGCTCTCGCCATGATGGCGCGCACCGGTTGCGACGGCGTGGTGGTGGGCCG
>DPWC01000028.1 GCA_003529305.1 Actinomycetota bacterium | reverse complement strand
CGCCGCTGGTGTTCGCCGGCGAATGTGATGAATTGACGACTCGCATGGCGGCCGCAGCTGAAGGCTCGGCGTTTGTGTTGCAAGGTGGCGACTGCGCCGAGGTGTTCGCCGAGACCAATGCCGATGCCATTCGCGCGAAGATCAAGACGCTGCTGCAGATGGCGGTCGTCTTGACCTTCGGTGCGCAGTTGCCGGTCGTCAAGGTGGGGCGGATGGCTGGGCAATTCGGTAAGCCCCGAAGCGCCGATCTGGAAAACCGCGATGGCGTCAGTTTGCCGTCGTACCGCGGTGATGCGGTCAACGCCCTGGAGTTCACAGAATCGGCGCGACGCCCTGATCCCCAGCGGCTCGTTGAGGCCTACCACCGTGCATCGGCAACTCTGAACTTAATGCGCGCTTTCACGCAGGGCGGCTACGCCGATCTTCGTCAGGTGCATGAGTGGAATAAGGACTTCGTGCGCGAAAGTGCCGCCGGTGAGCGCTACGAGCAGATCGCGGGAGAGATTGATCGCGCCCTGGCATTCATGCGGGCATGCGGCATCGACACTGAGGCGTTCCGGCGGGTGGAGTTCTACAGCGGCCATGAGGCCTTGCTGCTCGATTACGAGGTCCCGTTGACGCGCACTGACTCGCGCACCGGTGATCTTTACGATGTGTCGGCGCACTTCTTGTGGGTGGGCGAGCGCACCCGGCAGTCCGACGGAGCGCATGTGGAGTTCGCCTCTCGAATCAAGAACCCCATCGGCTGCAAACTGGGCCCCACCACGACACCTGAGCAGGCTGTGGAGTTGGTGGAGCGTCTTGACCCATCGGCCACCCCCGGCCGATTGAGCCTGATCGCCCGCATGGGTGCGCAGCGCGTTCGTGACTTGTTGCCACCGATCGTGGAGAAGGTCGAGGCCACGGGCCGCAAGGTGGTGTGGATCTGCGATCCGATGCATGGCAACACCACCGAGGCCGCTGGTGGTCAAAAGACGCGTCGTTTCGACGACATCGTGGACGAGTTGCGTGGATTCTTCGAGGTGCACCACAACTTGGGCACCCACCCGGGTGGCATGCATATCGAACTGACCGGTGACGATGTCACAGAGTGCACCGGCGGCGCTCAGGGGTTGGGCGATGGCGACCTGCATTCTCGGTACGAGACGGCATGCGATCCGCGGCTCAATCGGCAGCAAGCATTGGAGTTGTCCTTCTTGGCAGCCGAAATGCTGGCACCCGCCACCCGCTGATCTTGCTGGCTCTCGGGAGCACTTCGTTAGGCCTCGAGTCGTTGAATCCTGCCGTCGGCGCTGTGGCGCGGGCCGAGTTCAACCAAATACATCGCAGCCACAATCAAAGCGCCTCCGATCACCGTTCGAATCGTCAACTGCTCGCCGGCGAACCCAAACGCGAAGATTGCCGCGAACACCGGCTCGAAGGTGATCACCACCGCCGCGCGTGTTGCTGACATGTGGGCCTGTGCCCAGGTCTGCGCCAAGAAGGCAGTGGCGGTGGCAAAGACGGCCAGAAAGATCACTGCACCCCATTGGTCGCGGCCAGCTGGCAGTGTCAATCCGCCCGGCAGCGAAGCGATGCCGCACAACACCGACACGACGATGAGTTGCACCAATGCCAGTGACGCGGCGTTGCTGGGCGTTGACCATGCACCCAATCCGATGATGTGGACGGCGTAGGCAAACGCGCACCCCAAGGTAAGAAGTTCACCGATACCCAGGGACCAGCCTTGCAGGCTCAATGCAGCCAAGCCGGCAGTTGCCAGCGCCACGCCCCACCAGGTGCCTCGTGGTAGGCGCTGCTTGAACAAAGCGGAGGAAAGCAGTGGGGTGAAGACGACGAAGAGTCCTGTGATGAATCCTGCGGTCCCGGCAGATGTGGTGCGCAGGCCCTGAGTTTGCAGGAGATACCCCAGTGCCAAAACCACCCCGAGCGGAACTCCCCACCGCAGATGCTGGCGGGTGAGTCGAAGGCTTTTGGGTCTAAGGATGGCCAGCACGGCGGCAGCGAGGGCAAAGCGCACGGCCAGAAAGTCCGCGACGGGTAGGTCCTGCACAAGGTCTTTGACCACGACGAAGGTAGAGCCCCACACGGCCGTTGTGGCGATGAGTAGAGCCGTTGCTATGCCACGAGCCTTCGAACTCGACTCGGCAGTGGTGGTGGTCAGAACGCGTCCAGGTAGACCGTGGAACCTCGTGGTGCTCGTGAACCCGCAGCGACACTTTGTTGGACGACGATGTCTGCGCCACCGGGGATGTTGGTGCGCACCACTGGATTCAGCCCCGCTGCGCGCAGTCGAGAGATTGCAGTGTTCAGCGGCAGGCGAACCACATTGGGGACGGTGACCGGCGGGGGACCGTTGGAGACCACCAGAGTGATCGTGCTGTCTCGTGCTGCCTTGCCGGAACTTGGTGATTGAGACACCACAGTTCCCTTCGTCACCGTGGTGCTGTACGCCAGCGAGACCTTCGGGGTGAAGCCAGCCTTAGTGATGGTTGCCTGCGCCACGCTGGAGGTCTTGCCGACAACCGACGGCACCGGCAACAGTTCCGGACCTTGAGAAATCACAAGAGCGACCTCAGTGCCCTTTTTCACTGCCGTTCCCGCTTTGGGAATGGTGGCCGCCACCAAGCCTTTGCCCACCGTGCTGCTGTAAGCCTGGCTTTGCGTACCGGCGACGAGATTGACCTCTTCCAACGCCGTGGCGGCATCGGTTGGCGTGCGTCCGGACAGGTTCGGGATGGTGTAGCGCTCCGGTCCCTTAGACACGGTGATCAGCACCGTAGAACCTTGTCGAGCCGAAGTGCCGATGCTGGGCTCGGTGCCGATCACTAACCCCTTGGTGACCGTTTCGCTAAAGGCATCATCGGTAAAGGCGGCCGTGAAACCTGCCGTGGCCACCGCTGTTTTGGCGCGCTCTTTGGTCTGACCGGCGACATCGGGAATATCAGCGCGCGGGCCACGGCCGAAAGCCCATGCTCCGGCGCCGGCAGCCACCGTTACCAGCACGACCAGCAGCAATGCCAGGACCCCGCGGCGTCGCCGGACGCGAGCGCTGAGCTGTCGGGGGTTATCTGATCGCTCGCGTGGTAGTCGATTCCCACCACCATGCTCAGTACGGCTGCGCCCGCCAGCTGAGGTCGTGGTGTCAGCGGGGGGCATCGTGCCCGGTGGCGGTTCCAAGACGGAGGTTGCCGTGGCACCGGAGTTTGCCTGGCCATCGGCCGATAAAACGATGGTGTCGTAGTTGTCGGGTTGACCGGTGAACGGCACTGGAGCTAGCGCTGACAAGCCAAGGCGCTGCCGCGTAGCCCGAACCGCGGCGAGAAAGCCCGTGGCATCGCGATAACGCGACTGCGGATCCTTGTCGGTGGCGCTCAGCACGAGGGCATCAATGGCACTTGGAAGTTCGCCGGCGATGGAAGAAGGCGGTGGAACAGATTCATTGACATGGCGAACGGCGACCACAGTGGGGGTGTCGCCAGAGAACGGCGGAGCACCGGTGAGCATCTCGAACAGCACCACGCCGGTGCTGTACACATCACTGGCACGATCGCCGGCCGCACCTTGGACCTGCTCAGGTGAAAGGTAGGCAACAGTGCCGATCACGACGCCACGCGTTGCCGCCGATGCGCCACTGGCCGCTCGTG
>DPWC01000188.1 GCA_003529305.1 Actinomycetota bacterium | reverse complement strand
AGCTAGCTGCGGACTTGATGTTGCCCTGGTGCTGGATGCCTCCGGGTCGATCTCGTCAGCGGGGGCTGAGTCCACTGTCCGCAATGCTGCCAAGGCTTTTGCGGACGCCTTTGTCGATACCGACACCAAGTTGGGCGTGATCTCTTTTAGCACCAATGTCTTGGCGCACCCCAAGTTGCCGTTGACCTTGGTGACATCTGCTTCCATCGCAGGGATCAAGAGTGAGATCAACAGTTACAACGCCAACGGCTTTACCAACTGGGACGACGCTCTTCGCGAGACCAAGAGCTACCTGCTCGACAGCGCGAACAATCGCCCTACAGCGCCAGATCTCGTGGTCTTCCTGACCGATGGCGCTCCCAACACCATCGGGGATGCCCCCTCTAACGGTGGCCAGTTCTCGGATGCGTCACCGTCGGCTCTTGATCCAGCCATCACCGATGCCAATGCGATCAAGGGCACCGGTGCTCACATGCTGTCGTTCGGCGTGGGACAGTCATTCACGGCAGGCAACACATCGTTTCGTCAGGCATTGGCCAAAGTCGCGGGTTGGGATGCTGCCGGCAGTGTGTCTGGTGTCAACTTGGCTAGCGAAGGTTTCACCCCGCAGGCCGCATTCGATCCCGAGACCACTGATGTGTTGTTCGAGACCGACATCAGCAAGATCCAATCCACGCTGAATGAAGTAGCCACGAGTGTGTGTGGCGGGTCGCTGACGATCAGCAAGCAGGTGTCAACGCCGGAGGCTCCCGACACCTATGCCCCGGCTGGCGGCTGGGATTTCACTGCTACTCCCTCGGCACCGGCATCCAGTTACAGCTGGGTTCTGCCGTCTACTGGGGCGGCCACTTCAAAGACGGACACCACTGCACCCACAGGCAATGCGCAATTTCAGTGGCGGGTCACCAATGTGACCAGTTGGAACGCTGCCAAGACCATTGGTGTGGTCGAGGCGGTGCACTCCGGATATCAGATGCAGCAACCGACCTGCACCAAGAACGGTGGCACCGATGTGCCGGTCACCGGGTTCAATAGCGCCACCGGAGCCTTCAGTGTCGATGTGGGCCATACCGATGTGGTCACTTGCACGGTTCGCAACAAGGCTGTTCCGCAAGCCGACCTGTCGGTCACGAAGTCCATCATCGGATCGGCGCCGTATTCATTGGGTACGCACCGCATCTGGCGCGTCAGCGTCCACAATGACGGACCTTCCGCAACGGGTGGCGTAAAGGTCACTGACACCTTGCCGGCAGGTGTGTCTTTCGTTTCGGCATCCGCAGATCAGGGCAGCTTTGATCCAGCTACCGGGGTGTGGAATGTGGGAACGCTCGATAGTGGGGCGTCAGCCCGACTTGATGTGACGGTGTCACTCGACCAGGTTGGCTCTTGGCAGAACCTGGCCGAAGTCACCGCCGCTGATGAGCATGACCCCGACTCCACACCGAACAACTGTCGTGACGGCGCGAACCTGGAAGATGACTGCGCTACCTCGACGATCTCGATCACGCGCGACTACGAACTTCAGGTGCGGAAGTCCGCTGTCACAACAGGGCCGCTGACTCTTGGCGATTCAGCCGTCTTCGATATCGAGGTGACCAATCAAGGTCCATCACCCGCACCATCTGGTGTGGTGGTGCTGGACTCCCTGGATGCGGGGCTGACATCCGCCGTAGTTGTCGGCGCCGAAACTGACCCTGCCCTTGCGTGCAGCATCGATGGAACCAACTTGTTGACCTGCACCTACGCGGGACACCTCGCAGCGGAAGCCACGACGAAAGTGCGGGTGCGCGGCATTGTGGGTGCCGCTTTGGACCACGCCACTGCCATCGCCAACCGAGCGTGTGCGAGTGCACCGTCAGATACTTCGCGTGATCCAGTGTGTGATCAGACCACGATTCCATTGGCGCCGGATCTGTCCATCACCAAAGTGGCAGCGGCTCCGGCGGTGGTCACCGGGGGGGTGGCATCGTGGACATTCGCGGTCACGCATGCCGGTGGGCCCACCGTCACGCAGCCGTTCACGGTTACCGATGTAGTTCCCGCTGGGCTCACCACTCCCGAGGCCGTTCCAGGTGCGGGATGGGATTGCGGGGTTGTGACGATAACTGTCACCTGCACCTACACGCCAGGATCCGGGGGATTGTCAGCGGGCGAGACCACCACTGGCGTGGTGGTTCGTGGAACTGCTGCGCTGGTTCCTCCCGTAGGCAGTACCTCGCCATTGGACAACACCGCCTGCGTGGCTGACAGCTATAACGAAAACGATGCCACGCCTCAGGTGAGCTCTGATGGCAATGATTGTGCGACGGCGCGCATCACTGTCCAACCGCAGGCGGATTTGTCCATCACTAAGAGCGGACCAGCGTCGGCTCGAGTGGACGGCACTATCGATTACTCCCTGACCGTGGCTAACGCCGGACCATCGGCCACGGCGACAGCCAACTTCACCGACACCCTGCCCAGCGGGCTGACCTCCGTCAGCGTTGATGCTGGCACTGGGTGGGACTGCACTGTTGTTGATGCCACACTGAGTTGCACCTGGACCGGCTCAACGATTGCCGCTGGCAACGAGTTTCCTGCAGTGGTGTGGACGGTCGCGGTGGGCAGCGCTCTTGCCGACGAGACCGCGGTGTCCAACCAAGCCTGCGTGACATTGGAAAGCACCGATCCGAATGCCACAGATAACTGCAGCACGGTCCGCACGCCTTTTGTGCCAGTGGTCGATCTGGGGATCAGCAAAGTTGCCGATGCCGATTCGGTGTTGGCGGGCGGAACAGCCGTGGGCTGGAGCGTGGCGGTAACCAACTATGGCCCGTCCACAGCAACAACCGTCGGTGTCGTGGAGAGCCTGCCGCCCGGTTTGACTGACGCCACCTTGACGGGAACTGGATGGGTGTGTCCCGATTCGCCGATTGCGAGCACGGGTGATGCAGGAGTCACGACCCCCTGCACTTACACCGACCCGCTAGGAGTCGGTGAGACCACAGCTGCACTGTTTGTCAGCGCGGTCCCGGGACCCGACTTCGTCGACGGCGGATTCGTCGACAATCTTGCGTGTACCTCTGATGACATCGAAGGGGATGATTCGGCAAGCATCACCTCTGCCACTGGTGGGCAACCAAAACTGTCCTTGCCTCGTCTTGATGTCGTTCATCCGGACTGTGCGCTCTCCAGCGTGCAGGTTTTGCCGGTGGTCGACTTGGCGGTCACTAAGTCCGGACCGACATCTGTGGCGCTGGGCGGTACCGCGACCTACACGATCGCGTTGACTAACAACGGACCATCAACGGCTACTGGTCCGGTCGTGACCGATGTCCTGCCCGATGGCCTCTCGACAACGGCGGCGGGCATCACCGCCGGCGATGGTTGGGACTGTGCGGTGGCCGATGTCACGGTGACCTGTGCTTGGACAGGCGATCCGCTGCCAGCAGGCGCCACCACCACCGACATTGTGATTGCCGCGTTGGTGGGCCCACCGTTGGCCGCAGGTGCCAGCGTGACCAATCAGGCGTGCACGACCGATCTGATCGACGAAGTCAACACACCGAGCGCCACGGATGACGGCAATGACTGCGGGTCCGCCACAACTTCTGTGACAGCTGGCGGCACGGGCACCGGTGGTGGCGGGGGTACCGCAACCGGCGCAGGGGCTGCTGCTGCTGCCTCTGACCTGCCGGGCACCGGCGCTGGAGTCATCCCCGAAGTGCTTCTGGCGATGGCACTCATCGGCTGTGGCCTGATCGTGCGGGCGATAGGGGCGAGGCGAGATCTCGGGTAGCCGGCAGGGCCGTGGCGCGGCAGACTCGCGTCACGGCCTGGTTGTCAAGCAGGCCCCGACGAAGGGTCAGCGATGAAGGTTGAGGTTCCGATCCGCCCGTTCTGGTATTCGGATGCATGGATCTTTCCCAAGCTGATCACGGTGGTGACCACGCTCGACAAAGAGGGCCGGGTCAACGCCGCGCCGTACTCGCACATCATGCAGTTCGATGTCATGGCCCAGACGCCACGCATTATGGTGGGTTTTCGGCAGGACTCGCATACCTTCCGCAACATCGTCGACACCGGTGAATTTGTCATCAACTGTCCGTCATCGGATTACCTCGACGATGTCATGGAGACAGCAAGGTTCTATCCGGATGGCACCAACGAGTTGGAGCACACTCGCTTTACCACAATTGAGTCGCGCAAAGTCAAGCCACCGTCAATTGCTGAGTGCCCGCAGATCATGGAATGCACCGTCGATGAGATCGTCAAGCTAGAGCGATCCAGTGGAATTGTGTACGCCAACATCGAGGCGATCATCATGGATGAAGGCCTCGAGCAGATGAAGCGGGCTGAGCGAATTCCAGCGATGAATCTGCCGATCGGGTTAGGGGATCAGGATCGATTCGAGTACTTCTTCGCCCGGCCCAGCGATGTTGTTGCTTTTGAGTTGAAGGAGACGCCGCGAGGTATCCAGGCCGAGGGCATCTCGACTTCCATGGACTGGGATGTTGAGTCGATGGAGTCGCTGATGCAGATTCCGCCGATGGTTCGCGAGATGGTGATGACTCAAGTGGAGACCTTCGCTCGCGGAAAGGGAGCCGAGACCGTGGAGTTGGCACACATGACCGACCTGATGGCTGAGGTTGGCATGGATTCTGCAGTGATGGCCCGATTCGGCGGCAAGAAGGACTAAACGGCGCCTTCAAAGGTGTCGCGCGAACTGGTGGGGATGCGACTCAGCGCCCATGGCACGGCCACGGCGAGAACTGCCGCCAGGAGCCACACGATGGGTGAGTGGGCTTTCACCACTAGTGGCACCTGCCACTCACTCCACGGCACTTCTTCACGCAAACTGTTCAGCGCTGGCGTGCGCGTTACCGCGCCAACGGCGAACCACCACACCGAGACCGCGCTGAGAACTGCGAAGGCCCACCTGGACCACGCCCAACGGGCTGTCCATGCGGTGTACGACAACGCCAGGAGCGGTGCGCAGAGCAGCAAAGGCTCCAACGGCAGTCGATAGCCGAAGATGTCGGTAGCGCCGATCCAGGTGTTGCCGGCTAACTGGATGACGAAGTAGACCGCGGCGCCGACGGCACTGGAACGCACCCACGCCGGAGCAGCCCGCCACGCCGCTGGGATGCCGGGGATGAGCACGAGCAAGAAGGGCGAATAGACAAAAAGGCCGCGCAAAGGCGAGAAGAATGTTGCGGCGATATCACCAGTCCACAGCGTCGGCCGTGCCTGACCGCCTACGCCGGTGTTGATGGCTGCATCGAAGCGGCCGTTGTACGAGCCAGGGAAGATGTCCCACGATCCGGCGTTGAGTTTGTTGTAGCCGATCAGGAGCGCCAGGCCCACCGCGCTGGTGAGACCGGTGAGAATCACGGGCCGCCAGCTTCGCCGAACCACCGATTCCCAGACGCCAGTGATCGCTGCCACGACGGCAGTGTGGGGGCGACTCAGGATCGCCACGGAATAACCGATTCCTGAGGCAGCGAAATTGCCGCGCGCCACCATCCAGGTGCCTAGTGCCAGTCCCATCAAGCATGTCGGGTGGGTCCACAGTGAATCCGCGGACACGCTCCACGCCCCGGTAGCCAGTGCGAACAACAGCGCGCCACCGAGCGCAGTGCGCCGACCCACGATCTGCAGAAGGACTCGATGTATGAGGGCAACGGCGATAGCCGTGCCGACAGCGGCCGCGACGGCGGACGGCCCAATGCTGAATCGCGAGCCACCGGCGATGAAGTAGAACGGCACCGCCCACAAGATGGGTCCGGGGAAGCGGTCACTGCGCAGGTGATCACCAACGATGAAGCCCCAGCCGGACTTGATGCCCAATTGGGTGATGACGGTGTCGATGTTGAGGGTATGAAGTTTGGCGATAGTCCAAGCGGGGTAGGCGCTGAAGAACACATCGTTGCTGAAGTAGGCCCTCTTGCCGACGACGGTCACAGACACAGTCGCGGTGGCCACATACACAATGACGACCAGAACAAAGAGAATCCAGGTATCACGGTGATGGCCTCCGGTCGCGCGCTGAGCTGGTGCAGTTGCTCGGGCTGCGGGAGAGGCATCTTTCGTGACGCGCTCTGACGCCTTGGAGTTACTGGCACCCGAGGGCGGGCGAGACTTTTTCGCGTTTGGCTGTTTGGCCATGACTGCAGGCTAGTGCGGCGACATCGAGGGTCCGGTCAGATCCATGACCTAAACCATTGTCGTTGCAGCCAACTGGAATACGAGATCGATTCGGCCGTCCAAATGGGCAGGAAGTACGCCGCGGCGGCCAGGACGACAGCCAGATACGCAGCTACGGCGATGGCGCCGAAGTGTCGGCGACGCTCACTTGCCTGCGCGGGCCCCAGCAATCGACCGAGACTGTAGGCCACAGCCAATGTGATGAAGGGTGCGAAGGCGGCGGTGTAGAAGGAGAAGATTGTGCGCTGGCTAAACAGCAGTACCCACGGCAGCCAGCCGACAGCGACACAACCAAGGATCGCTGCTGCTCGCCAATCGCGACGACCCAGCCATTCAATGACCAGATACGGCAGTGCCAACACGGACGCCCACCAGAGAGCCGGATTGCCGAGCGAGGTGATGGATTGGGTGCAGGTGCCAGCGGCGCATTTCGCTGATTGCGTGAAATACAAGGCGGTGGGTCGGCCTTGTAACAACCAACTCCAGGCGCTGGATTGGTAAGGGTGCTTCGTGGTCAATCCCGTGTGGAAGCGATACATGTCAGCGTGGTAGTGCCACAGCGAACGCAAGGCCGCGGGAATGAACGGCCATGCGGTTGATCGGCCGCTGGCCCATTGGCGGTCCCAGCCGCCGGTCGTGAGCAGCCACCCTGACCACGAGAACAGATAGACCACCACAGCCACCATGCCTAGCGAGACCACGGCATTGATCGTGTCGCGCCGCAGCGCCGCCGCCCAGGCCCGAGGTATGCCAGCCCGCCGTCGTGCAGCGCAATCCCACAACAGACTCAGCACAACGAAGAAGGCGATGAAGTACAGAGCGCTCCATTTGGTCCCCAAGGCCAAGCCGAGAAAGACACCAGCGGCCACGCGCCATGGCCGAATACCGAGTGCTGGTCCCGGGCCACGCCATCGACCCAACTGGTCAGTGGGGCACTGACGCATGCGATGAGCAAGTTCCTCGCGAGCTCGGTCTC
This sequence comes from Actinomycetota bacterium, assembly GCA_003529305.1. Lineage (GTDB taxonomy): Bacteria > Actinomycetota > Actinomycetes > UBA12327 > UBA12327 > UBA12327. The sequence continues at coordinate 3,528 of DPWC01000188.1, read as the reverse complement.
GATCCGCCACCAGGCACGCGAACGCAAAGAGCAGAAGAGCACCGAGGATGCCGTCGAGCATGCCGATGCGCGACATCGAGATGGCAGTGCCGTCTACGGCTAACAGAAGACCGGCCATACAGCCCACCAGAGTGGAGCGGAAGAGGCGCCGACCGACTCGAGCTGCGACGAAGACAGCGAGCGTGCCCAGCAGCGCCGCAGCGAATCGCCAGCCGAAGGCATTCGGGCCGAAGACTTGGATGCCCGCTGCGATGATCCATTTGCCTGCCATCGGGTGCACCACAAAGTCCCCGGTGGATTCGAAGATGTTGGTTCGACCGGTGGCCAGAAGTGCGTCAGCGTTCTTGATCGCATCGCGCTCGTAGCCAAATTTCAGCAATGAGAGCGCACCTTTGACGTAATAGGTCTCGTCCAGAGTGATGCCTTTGGGGTTGCCCAGTCCGGTGAAGCGCAACACGGCGGCGAGCGCAGTAACCAGTAGTGGACCGAGCCAGCCCCAGAGCCGGTCATCGGGTAACGGCGCCAGCAGATGTTGACGCATCCGCGCCAAGCGTCCCCGGCGATCATCGACATCGTCGAGCGGGTTTTCGATGGGCGCCGGATAGACCGTGCGCGCGACTGCCTCGCTCACTGCTCCATGGTAGGTGGGCGATGCGAGGATGAGCGCATGTCAGGCCGTCTGATCATCGCCGGAACACCGATCGGCAACCCGGCGGATGCCCCAGAGCGACTGCGTGAAGTGCTCGGTTCAGCCGACATCATCGCGGCCGAAGACACGCGCCGCCTGAGCAGGCTGTGTCGCGATCTCGAGGTGCAGCCGCAGGGCAAAGTGGTCTCGTATTTCGAGGGCAATGAGGCGGAACGCACTGACGAACTTCGCGCTTCCTTGCGTCAAGGTGCAGTAGTAGTCCTTGTCACTGACGCGGGTATGCCCCTGGTCAGCGACCCTGGGTACCGGTTGGTGCGCGCTGCTATCGACGACGCGGCGGCCGTGACCACGCTGCCGGGCCCATCCGCCGCATTGGCGGCGTTGATGGTCAGTGGGTTGCCATCCGATCGGTTCTGCGTCGAGGGATTTCTGCCTCGTCGTGCTGGGGAGCGATCAAAGAACCTGTCGGCCTTGGCCGCCGAACCGCGCACCATGATTTTCTTTGAAGCACCGCATCGACTGGCGGCGATGCTGGCGGCGATGGTGGACGCATTCGGCGGAAGTCGGCAAGCGGCGGTATGCCGTGAATTGACCAAGACACATGAAGAAATTGTGCGCGGCCCACTGGTCGATCTTGCGGAGCATTTCGCCGAAGGGGCCCGCGGTGAAATCACTGTGGTGGTTGAGGGAGCAACGGCTTCTGGCCCGTCAGGAACTTCTGCCGACTGGGCCACCCGAGTGAACGACCTTCAGAGCAGTGGTCTGGATCGAAAGGCTGCCATCGCGCAGGTCATGCACGAATTCTCGGTGTCGCGGCGGCAGGTCTTCGACGCCCTTGTGGCGGCTAAACGGGTCTAAGGTCCGGCCCGCGAGTCACTGCCATTTGCCGCCGTGCGGTGTCACCATGAAGAAGTGACGACCCCACAAACCGGTCCAGCCACCACTGAAATCCAGCGTTGCCCGCGGTGTCAGGCCGCGTTAGTCAGCGCGCATATGGATGGCCACCTCAAATGCCCGTCCTGCGGGGCGCTGTTGAGCCCGGCAGCGATGAGTGAGTTGGCGTATCTGGAATCGTTGGAGCAATGGATCTCCCTCAAGCGCAGTTGGATTGTCGAACACGGCGCTGAAGAGAGCGCCGCAGGTGAGCCGAGTGCTCAACCGGTTCGACATGTCACAGCTGCAGGATTTCTGCTCGCTGCGGGAGCGATAGCGCTTGTGGCGGCTGGCATCGCATTCACCGCATACGCATGGAGTTTTCTGGGGGCGCTTGGACAGTTGCTGGTCTTGGTACTAGCCGGCATTCTGGCCAAAGGCGTGGGGTACTGGTCCGCCAAGCGCATTCCGGGAACGGCTGCCGCACTGTCGGTGACCGGCGGCTTGTTGTTGCTGGTCGCTGGTGGTTTCTGGCTGGGTGCTGATCAGATCAATCACTGGGTACGGGCGTTGTCAGTTGCTGGGGTCTCGGTGCTGTTGGTGGCTTGGTCGTACTGGCAGGCGCGTCGACAGCCTGGTCCAGCGGTGGTCACGGCCTCGGTTTTCGCTCACTTATCGTTCATCGCTCTGGCTAGTGGGCTGGTTTTGAATGTGGATCCTGTTCCGTCGTGGACGGGAGGGTGGATCGCTGGGGTGTGTGCGGTGGCCGCCGCTTCGTTCTTGGCGTTGGCACTGACCGATGTGCAGCGTGCGTGGCATCGCGTGCCATGGCCATGGTTTGCCGCGATAACCGCGGCGGCTGCACTCACGGCTGCGGGGGTGCAGGTAGGCACCACTTTGGACGATCGTGGACAGAGCAGTTCGGTGATCCTCGCGGCATCGCTGGTTACCGTCCTTGTGCTCGCCGGGATCCCCTTGCTGGTGGATCGCCTGACAAGGGCTCGTTGGTATGCACCGCCGGTGGTTATCACCGCCGTGTTGTTGATCGTGTCCTTCGTGTGCCTCACGGGTGTGAATCAGCAGGACAACCGCAAGGGTCTCGCGGTCGTCGGCGCAGTGCTGTCGATGGCCTTGGTGGCGACGGCTGCCCACCTTTTGGCACGAGGACGATTCGGAGAGACCTCAACTGCTCATCCGCGATTTGAATCCGTTGTCGGTGGCGGTTTGTTCTCTCTGGCAGCGGTGGCACTGGGTGGCGCGATGGCCGCAGCGCTGCTGCCCTGGACTTCACCCCCCTTGCCGCCGGAGGGTTTTGGCGGCTTCGATTCAGGCCTCACCTTCGCCGCTTACGACACCTGGGTGAGCCAGAGTTACCCATGGACTCGTGGTCTTGCGCTCGGTGGTGCGGCAGTGGCGGCTGCCGTGATCATTGCTGCGGTGCTTAGACGGCTGAGGCCTGAACGCCGCAGCGTTGCCCCCGCATTGGTGGGTCTGGGTGCGGTTGCCGTGTGGTCGATGGGTCAGAGCACCGATGTCCACCAGTACCCCACCGACTCCACCGTCGTTCAAGCATCGGCGATGGCCATGTTGCTGACCGCTGGCCTTGGCTTGCTCGCGGTGGTCGCGATATTCGCGCTGCCGCGATGGACCGAGTGGGCAGCTGCGGCCGTGGCAGCAGTGGGCGCATCTGTCACCTGGGATTGGCTGAATCTGACCGATTGGCGGATCGCCCCTGAGATCCACGGCGCTCTGGTGGCGATTCCGCTAATCCTTGCGGGGGCACTTGAGGTGATCCGCGATCAGCGCGATCGTCACGAGACGGTGCGCACTTGGACGACCGTTGGTCCAGCCCTCGTGGCTTTGCTGCTCTTTCCGGTGGCAGCCGTCGTGCGCGACACGATGGATCGTGCGCAAACCACCGGTGGCGCACCTGACACGGAGGCCATCTTGCGCATCGTCGCCTTGTTGATTATCGGCACGGTGTTGGCTACGGCGGGGGGTCGTAA